>NZ_RZSC01000488.1:0-4569 GCF_003998155.1 Mesorhizobium sp. M1E.F.Ca.ET.063.01.1.1 | reverse complement strand
GTTTTGGGCGCTGCACCCGTATGGCGAGATGCCGCTCGTCGGCGCTTCGGGCGCGATCTCTGGCATGATGGGGGCGGCGGCGCGCTATGGCTTTCGCATCGACCGCTCGTCCGGCAAGGCAGCCTTCGCCGGTGAGCCGCTGCCGATCGCAATCGTGCTGCGCTCGCGCGGCGTCATGACTTTCCTCGGCGTCTGGATGGTGATCAACCTCGCCACCGGCCTGCTCGGCTTCGCGCCAGGTGTCGACGGCCAGATCGCCTGGGAGGCCCATATCGGCGGCTTTATCGCTGGCTTCTTCGGCCTGCGTTTCTTCGACCGCCCGCAGCCGTCGGAGTAACGCTGCGGCGCACTTGAAATGCAGCCAATCACGGCGCACGATGGCGGCTAGGCACCCAGCGTCTTCCCAAGGGCGCTGGGGCTGAAAAAAAGCCGGTCGGGCAGGAGCCGGCGAGCAAGGCTGAGGAGGACGCCATGACGGTTAAGGCAATTCTTGAAAGCAAGGGCCATGACGTGTTCACGCTCGGGCCTAACGAAAAGCTGACCGAGGCCATCCGGATTCTGACCGAACACAGGATCGGCGCGCTCGTCATCACCAACGGCGACCGCAAGATCGTCGGCATTCTCTCGGAGCGCGACGTCGTGCGGGTGATTGCCAGGGAAGGAGCGGCCGCGCTCGATATCGCGGTGCGTTCGGCGATGACGCCCAAGGTCAAGATCTGTAACGAGAGCCATACCGTAAACGAGGTCATGGAGATCATGACGCGAGGCCGCTTCCGCCACCTGCCGGTGGAGAAGGACGGCATGCTCGACGGCATCGTGTCGATCGGCGACGTGGTCAAGCGCCGCATCGAGGACGTCGAACGCGAAGCCGAGGAGATCCGGGCCTATATCGCCACCGCGTAGCCGCTGCCTGGCTGCTTATTGCATCCTAGCGCAGGCCGGCTGCGTGCTGGAGGCGCGCGATCAGGTCGGCGTTGCGACAATATTCCGGCGGGGTGTCGGCTTGTTCGTGGCTGTCGAGCCAGGTCGAGCATTCGGCTTGATGGCCGCATGAACGGCAGCGGTCGACAGCTCGATTGGTGACGGCAATTTGGTCCGGAATGATTTTGAGTTGCCGTTCGACGCCCATCTTCTGCATCATTCGACCCATCAACGAGGTCCTGACCTCGACTGGAAGCAGATAATCCAGAAAGTTCATGTTGGTCACACTCCTACCCTTTCGGCAATTTTGTCCAAGGCGGCAGGGGCATGCATTGATCTCGGTCAACAGACGACTCCCTTGCCAGCCCGAGCCGATTGATCTAGCGAACGGTTGACATCCTGCGCTGCCAGAGTGCGGGAATTCGGACAACAAGCATCTGGACCACAATGAGCATCATCGATACCCGCACGCCCGACCCGAAACGCCTGATCTCCGGCGCCACCGGCGACTGGGAGATCATCATCGGGCTCGAAGTGCATGCGCAAGTGACGTCCGAGGCAAAGTTGTTCTCCGGCGCCTCGACCTCTTTCGGCGCCGCCCCCAACGCCAATGTCAGCCTGGTCGACGCGGCGATGCCCGGCATGCTGCCAGTGATCAACGAGGAATGCGTCAAGCAGGCGATCCGCACCGGACTTGGCCTGAAGGCGGCGATCAACCACAAGTCGGTCTTCGACCGGAAGAACTACTTCTATCCGGATCTGCCGCAGGGATATCAGATCTCGCAGTTCAAGCAGCCGATCGTCGGCGAGGGCAAGGTGATCGTCTCCGTCGGGCCGGACCGGCAGGGCGAGTTCGAGGACATCGAGGTCGGCATCGAGCGGCTGCATCTGGAGCAGGATGCGGGCAAGTCGATGCACGACCAGCATCCGACCATGTCTTATGTCGACCTCAACCGCTCGGGCGTCGCGCTGATGGAGATCGTCTCCAAGCCCGACATGCGTTCCGCAGACGAGGCCAAGGCCTATGTCAGCAAGCTGCGCACCATCATGCGCTATCTCGGCACCTGCGACGGCAACATGGACGAAGGATCGCTGCGCGCCGATGTCAACGTCTCGGTGCGCCGTCCGGGCGGCGCCTTCGGCACGCGCTGCGAGATCAAGAACGTCAACTCGATCCGTTTCATCGGCCAGGCGATCGAGTCCGAAGCGCGCCGGCAGATCGCCATCCTGGAAGACGGCGGCGCGATCGAGCAGGAGACGCGCCTGTTCGATCCCAACAAGGGCGAGACGCGCTCGATGCGCTCCAAGGAAGAGGCGCATGACTACCGCTACTTCCCGGACCCCGACCTCTTGCCGCTGGAGTTCGACCAGGCCTATGTCGACACCTTGGCGCAGCATCTGCCGGAACTGCCCGACGACAAGAAGGCGAGGCTGATCGACTCGCTGGGCCTCTCGGCCTACGACGCCTCGGTGCTTGTTTCGGAAAAGCCGGTCGCCGATTATTTCGAGAAGGTGGCGGCCGGACGTGACGGCAAGCAGGCCGCCAACTGGGTCATCAACGACCTGCTGGGTGCTCTCAACAAAGCCGGAAAAGATATTGAAAATGCTCCGGTTTCGCCTGATCAGCTCGGCGCTGTCATCGACCTGATCAAGGAAGGCACGATCTCCGGCAAGATCGCCAAGGACCTGTTCGAGATCGTATGGAACGAGGGCGGCGACCCGCGCCAGCTCGTCGAGAGCCGCGGCATGAAGCAGGTCACCGACACCGGCGCCATCGAGAAGGCGGTCGACGAGGTCATCGCCGCCAACCCCGACAAGGCCGAGCAGGCGCGCGCCAAGCCGACCATGGCCGGCTGGTTCGTCGGCCAGGTGATGAAGGCGACCGGCGGCAAGGCGAATCCGCAGGCGGTCAACGAGCTGGTCAAGGCCAAGCTCGGCATCGAGGGCTAGCATGTTCGTGCGGACGGCGAGCGAACGCGATCTCGCCGCCATCCGTGCGCTGCTGGTCGAGACCTGGCATGCCACCTACGATGCCATCTATGGCGCCGGGCGCGTCACCGAGATCACCGATGACTGGCATTCGATCGCCTCGCTCAAGGCGCGGCTGACGCGCCCCAATTCGGAATTCCTGGTGGCCGACGACGGCAAGCGCCTCGGCGGCATTGCGTTCGCTTCCGCCACCACGGACCCGAAGATCGTCCTCCTCAACCAACTCTACGTGCATCCGGACTGCCAGCGCCGAGGGATCGGCCGGTCGCTGCTCGACGAGGTTGAGGCCAGCTTCCCGGAGGCGCGGACACTGCGCCTGGAAGTGGAGGAGGCGAATTCCCCGGCGATCGCCTTCTACGAGGCGCATGGGTTCCGGCCCGCCGGCAGGACTGGCGATTGCGGCGGCGGTTCAGGAATACCCGCGCTCGTCCTGGAAAAGCGGCTGGCGTAGATCGTCCGAAGATAACGGCTGCGGCGTCGCGCCCTGGATTTGATGCATCCCCGGGCTGTCCAGACTTCGTCACTCAGGCGCGGGGAGAATCTCCACATTGTCGATAAGCCTGGTCGTGCCGAGCCAGGCCGCCGCGAGCAGGCGGCCGTCGCGATCCCCCCGCCAAGGCCTGAGCGTCACGGCCTCGCGTGCGGCGACGTAGTCGACCTTTCGGAAGCCCGACCGGACGAGTGCTTCCGCGGCCTCGCCCGTGGCACTTGCCTCATCCGCGCCGGATGCCAGTTCCGTCGCGGTCTGACGCAGAACCGCGTTGAGCTTGCGCGCGATATCGAGTTCGGCCTCGCCGAGATAGGCGTTGCGGGACGACATGGCGAGGCCATGCGAATCGCGCACCGTCGGCCCGCCGATGATGTCGACCGGCAGATCGAGATCGCGGCAAAGCTGCCTGACGACGCAAAGCTGCTGGTAGTCCTTCTCGCCGAACACCGCGCAATCGGGCGCGGCCTGCAGGAAAAGCTTGGTCACAACGATAGCGACGCCGTCGAAGAAGGCCGGCCTGAAATCCGTTTCCAGACCGGCGGAGGGGCCACCGACCGAGATTTTGGTAGCGAACCCGGCCGGGTACATTTCCGCGACGGTCGGCGTGAAGACGAGATGCGCGCCTGTTTCCCGAAGCCGGTCGATATCCCGGGCCAGTTGGCGCGGATATTTGTCCAGATCCTCTGTCGGCGCGAACTGGGCCGGATTGACGAAGATCGAGACGACGCAGCGCTCGGCCTTTTCGAGCGCGATCCTGACCAGCGAGATATGGCCGTCATGCAGGGCGCCCATGGTCGGCACCATGGCGATGCCGAGGCCCTCGCGCCGCCAGTCGCGGATTTGCTCGCGAAGGGCGGAAACCGTTTCGACGACGATCGGTCGGCTCATACGTTGTCCTTATCGGGTGTGGCGGCAAAGACGTGGTCCGGGCCGGGAAAAGTGCGGTCGCGCACCTCCGCCGCGAAGCGGGCGGCGGCGTCCGAGACGACATCGCGCAGGTGGGCATATTCCTTGACGAATTTCGGCACCCGGTCGACCGTCATGCCGATCATGTCGTCTATGACCAGGATCTGGCCGTCGCAGTCGGCGCTGGCGCCGATGCCGATGGTCGGGATGGCGATATGGCGGGTGAGATCCGAAACCACCGCCTCCCCCCTCCCCCCGATGAC
>NZ_RZSC01000487.1:0-4572 GCF_003998155.1 Mesorhizobium sp. M1E.F.Ca.ET.063.01.1.1 | reverse complement strand
CTCCTCGTCCTGTGCGGCGGCAATCACATCCTCGCCGAGCTCGCTCGCGCGCAGCGCCCGGTCGCAGAGCGCCATCGCCATCGCCTTGCGCTCGCTCTGCCCGAAGACCAGGCCGTAGCCGCGGGTGAATTGCGGCGGCGCCTTGGCCGAACCCTTGAACTGGTTCACCATCTGGCATTCGGTGACGCGGATGGAGCCGAGCGGCACGGCGAAAGGCAGTTCCGGCACGTCGAGTTCCAACTCGACCTCGCCGATGCGGATCTCGCCGACGAAAGGATGGTTGCGGGCATAGCCGCGTTGCGTCGAATAGCCGAGCGCCAGCAAAAAGCCTTCGTCGCCGCGCGACAGCGCCTGCAGGCGGATGTCGCGCGCCATCGGGAATTGCAGCGGCTCACGGGTGATGTCGCCGGGGATGTGGTCAAGCGGCATGTCGCCGTCGGCTTCGATCAGGCCTTCATGGGCGAGAATCGAGGAGACACGCGGCATCGCTTCGGCTTCGGCCGGACGCTGCGTGGGCGTCTCGACATCGACGCCTGCGGCAAGCTCCGGATCGAGCAGCCGGTGGGTGTAGTCGAAGGTCGGGCCGAGCACTTGGCCGCCGGGCAGGTCCTTGTAGGTGGCCGACACGCGCCGCTCGACCTGCATGGCGCCGGTGTCGGCCGGGTTGGTGTAGCCGAAGCGCGGCAGCGTCGTGCGATAGGCGCGCACCAGGAAGATTGCCTCGATCATGTCGCCGCGCGCCTGGACGACGGCTAAAGCCGCAAGCTCGCGATCGTAGAGCGAGCCTTCGCTCATCACCCGGTCGACACCGAGCGCCAACTGCTCGGCGATCTGGTCGAGGCGCAGGGCCGGCACGGAGCGGTCGCCGCGCCGGCGATCGGCAAGCAGGCGGTGCGCATTGGCAATTGCGGCTTCGCCGCCTTTCACCGCGACATACATGTCATGCCTCCATCGTCTTGATGCGGGTGGTGCGCGGCAGGCAGGCGAGGCTGCTGGGCGCCGCCAGGATGATGTCGACGCCGCGCGGGAAACGCTGATTGTTCTGCTTCCATTGCTCGACGAAATAGCGCGGCATGCCTGTCGGCGCGATCATCGCGGTCTTCTCGACGCCCGGGCCTTCGAGCAGTAGCGACGGACCGGAAGCGAGATCGTCGACCAACAGGATCAGCGTCGTCGAGCGGTCGGGATATTCCTGCGTGCCTTGCGAAAAGCCGTCGAGCGCAGCCATCTCCGCCGGGTTGGCTACCAAAGCGAAATGCGCGTCGGCCGGCGTGTTGGCCAAGGGTGCGCCGGTGTGAAAGCCGAGCCAGGCCTTGACCGCGGGCTCCGCCTGCAGCCGCGGATCGAGCCAGATCGCCGTGTCGTTGTCGCAGAGCGAAAGCGCCGCGGCTGCGGCGGTCGCCGACAGCGGCGCCGGCGGATGGGCGAGCGGCGGCAGGGCCTGAATATTGCCGGGGCGCGCCATTGCGTCCATGATGGCGCGGAACACGACCTGCGCGTTGAACACCGGATCGGCGAAGCCGCCTTCGATCGATTGCGTCGCGATATCCATCAGTCCTCTCCGCGCACCATGGTGAAGAAATCCACTTTCGTGGCCGCTGTCTCGACACGCCGCTTTTCGCGCGCCGCGTCGAGTGCCCCACGCAAGGGCGCGACCAGCTTGGTTTCGACCGTTTCGCGGTGGGCCGGGTCCTGCCAGAGCGCGTCGGCGATGGCCGCGAGCTTGGCTTTGCCCTTGTCGCGGCCGAGCGAATAGGAATGGCCGACCTGTCCGGTGGGCAGCCGCACGGTGGCGCGGGTGATGGTCGCCTCGCCGACATTGAACGGCGCGCCGCCGCCGCCGATCCGCCCGCGCACCGTTACCAATCCGGTTTCGGGGCCGCGCAGCAGCTCCGCCTCCGAGGGCAGGCCGGAGCCCGCCCATAGGCGCGCGATCTCATCAGGCGCTGCGTGCGCCAGCGTCGCCATCACGGTTCTCCGCTCGGCCTGCTCGCGTGCTTCCTGTCCCCGCATGGCTCGCCTCCTTGCATAGCGGCTAATTTGTCTATTGATATAGACAACTATACAAATTATACTCATCACCTAACGAGAGTCCATGACGAGTGGATGACAAGAGGCGTAAAAGTTAGGGGGAAGGCGTTGGGGGCGGGGAAATGACCGGGCTGGCAAGCAGCATCGAAAGGCGCAGCGGCGTGTCGCTGTGGCGGCAGATCGCCGACAGGATCCTGGAGGGGATCGCGAATGGCGATTTCGCCGAGAACGCGGCGCTGCCGCCCGAGGTCGCGCTGGCGGAACGCTATGGCGTCAACCGTCACACGGTGCGCAGCGCCATTGCCGCGCTGGTGCAGGAAGGCGTGCTGAGAGCCGAGCAGGGGCGCGGCACCTTCGTGTTGTCGCGCAAGCGCCTGTCCTATCCGATCGGCGCGCGCACGCGGTTTTCGACCGGGTTGCAAGGGCAGACGACCGAGCGCCACATCGCGCTGCTGTCGTCATCGACCGAGCCGGCCAACCGGCGCATCGCCGAAGCGCTCGGCATCGCCAGAGGGGCGGCCGTGATCCGTCTGGAAACACGCGGCGAGGCCGACGGGCATCCGGTGTCGCGCGCCTCGACCTGGTTCGATGCCAAGCGCTTCGCCGGCATCGAGGCCGCGATGGCCGAGACGGGATCGGTCACCGCCTCGCTCAAGCGCTTCGGCATCAACGACTATCTGAGGCACTCGACGGTGCTGTCGGCGCGCCACGCCGACGCCGATGATCTTGCCGATCTCGATCTGCAGCCGGGCGCCATCGTGCTGGTCACTGTCGCGGTGAACGTCACGCTCGACGGTCGGCCGATCCAGTTCGCGGAATCGCGCTTTCCGGCGGAGCGGGTGGAACTGAGGTTGTCGGCCGGCGATTAGCCTCCGACGTCGTCATCCAGGGCGATAACCTCAGAGGTCGCCATCCGCGGGCGGAGCGACGCGAAGCGGAGCGCAGACCCGAGGATCCATTCCGTTACCTTGATCGTAAAGTGCGGCGGAGCAGAGTTCTGGATCGTTGCAACGCGTCGACGTCACGGAATGGATCCTCGGGTCTGCGCTGCGTCGCTACGCTCCTTGCTCCGCCCGTGGATGACGAAGGGATGGGATCAGTCACCTCGATAACAGCCTTGATCAGCCCCGACTTCTCATGCGTCCATCCGGCGCGGTCGCGCTTACCTATCAGCGGCTTGGCGTTTGAGGACCGCCTTCCCCCACTCCGTCTCGGCTTCGCCGAGCCACCTCTCCCCCCTCCGGAGGGAGAGGAAAGGAGCCCGCTGGCGACGGGAGAAGGAGGGAGTCTGGTTGAGGAGCGTTGGCTGCAATAGGCTCGCACCCTTCCTCTCCCCCGTCGATCGGGGGAGAGGTGGCTCGGCGAAGCCGAGACGGAGTGGGGGTCGACCTGCGCGGCGTCGTTGTTACCCGACCTCGATAACCGCCTTGATCAGGCCGGTTTTCTCATGCGCCCATCTGGCGAGATCGCGCGGCGTGCCGGCAAGCGTCGTGCGGTGGGTGACCAGTTTGGCGAGCGGCACAGCGCCGTTGCGGATCGAGGCGGCGACATGGTCGAAATCGGCGCGCAACGCGTTGCGGCTGCCGACCAGAGTCATCTCGCGTTTGTGGAACTCGGGGTCGGAGAAGGCGATGTCGTCCTTGACGACGCTGACCAGCACCAGCGTGCCGCCATGCGCGACATGGGCGAAGGCGGACTGCACCGACTGCGTGTTGCCGGTGGCGTCGAACACCAGGTCGAAGCCTTCGCCGCCGGTGGCCTGGCGCACCAGATCTGTCGCCGGCGCTTTCGAGCCGTCGAGTGCTGCAAATCCGAGCTCGCTTTCGGCGAAACCGAGCCGCTCGGTGCTCATGTCGAGCAGGCTGACGTCCAGCCCGGCGATGCGGGCGAAGAGCGCCGTGCCGAGGCCGATCGGGCCGGCCCCGATGACCAGCGTGCACTGGCCGGGAGCGCCAAGCGAGCGCCGCACGGCATGCGCGCCGATCGCCAGGAATTCGACCGCTGCCGCGTCGGCCAGTGACAGACCATTTGCCGGATAAAGGTTCTGCGCCGGCACCAGGATCTCGTCGCACATGGCGCCGTCACGATGCACACCCAGCACTTCGATCTTCAAGCAGCAGTTCGGCTTGCCGTGCCGGCAGGCGATGCATTTGCCGCAGGCGAGGTAGGGATTGACGATCACCGCTTCGCCGATCGCCAGGCCAACGCCTTCGCCTCTCTCGGCGATCGTGCCCGAGACCTCGTGGCCCATGATGCGCGGATAGGCGAGGAAAGGGTGCTTGCCTTCGAAGATGTGGTAGTCGGTACCGCAGATGCCGACATGGCTGACGGCGACCCGCGCCCAACCGGGTGGCGGCGCGCCCGGCGATGCGCGGTCTTCGAGGACAAGATCGCCGGGCGAGCGGCAGACGACGGCTTTCATGCGCTGATCCAGTATTTGCGACAGCGCCGGCCCATCAATTTGGTGGGCCGGCGCGTCATTTCAGGGACGGTTATTTGCCGCGACGGCGCAGGCCGTCGAAGTAGACGATGACGATGATC
>NZ_RZSC01000486.1:0-4580 GCF_003998155.1 Mesorhizobium sp. M1E.F.Ca.ET.063.01.1.1 | reverse complement strand
GCTGCGATCGCCAAGATGAAGGACGGCGTGCGCATCATCAATTGCGCGCGCGGCGGCCTGGTCGTCGAGGCCGACCTGGTTGCCGCGCTGAAGAGCGGCAAGGTGGCCGGCGCCGGTATCGACGTGTTCGAAGTCGAGCCGGCGGAGAACAATCCGCTGTTCGGCATGGAGAATGTCGTGGCGACCCCGCATCTCGGCGCCTCGACCACCGAGGCGCAGGAGAATGTCGCGCTGCAGGTTGCCGAGCAGATGTCGGACTACCTGATCAAGGGCGCCGTCTCCAACGCCATCAACATGCCTTCGATCACCGCCGAGGAAGCACCGCGGCTAAAACCCTTCGTCAAGCTCGCCGAGGTGCTCGGCGCCTTTGTCGGCCAAGTCACCGAGGATCCGATCAAGGAGGTCGAGATCCTGTTCGACGGCTCGACCGCGACGATGAACACGCGCGCGCTGGTGAGCGCCGCCCTTGCCGGCCTGATCCGGCCGCAGGTCTCGGACGTCAACATGGTGTCGGCGCCGATCATGGTGAAGGAGCGCGGCATCATCGTCGCCGAGGTCAAGCGAGACAAGTCGGGTGTCTTCGACGGCTATATCAAGCTAACCGTCACCACCGAGCATATGACGCGCTCGATCGCCGGCACCTGCTTCTCGGACCACAAGCCGCGCTTCATCCAGATCAAGGGCATCAACCTCGACGCCGAGGTCGGCCAGCATATGCTCTACACGACCAATGCCGACGCGCCCGGCATCATCGGCCTGCTCGGCACCGTCTGCGGCGAGAACGGCGTCAACATCGCCAACTTCCAGCTCGGCCGCAACCGGCCGGGCGGCGATGCGATCGCGCTGCTCTATCTCGACGCGCCGTTTCCGGAAAAGGTGCTGGATCAGCTGCGGGCGCACGAGTCGATCGACTCGGCCAAGCCGCTCCGGTTCGACGTCGGGAGCGAGTGAACGCGCCAATCGCCTGAAATGGAAACGCCCCGCCTGTGGCAGCAAGCGGGGCGTTTCCATAATATCAGGCCTTGTCAGATCTCACTCGTAGGGGAAGCGGGCTCGATCATGCATCGTCATTGTCAATCGCTGCCTTGCGTATTCAGCAAGGGAGATCGCAGCATCCGCAAGGTAGCCCTTCTGCCGCTGTATTCGGCCAGCGCGATGCCTCCGAGCACGAGCGCGAGCGCAAGACCCTGATAGAGCTCAAACCGCTCGCCGACGATCAGCACCGAAAGCAGCGTGCCGAAGATCGGCACCAGATTGATGAACAGCCCGGCTCGGTTGGCGCCGATCAGCTCATTGCCCCGAATGTAGAAGATCTGCGAGACGACGGAAGCGCCGAGTGCGGTGTAGAACGCGATCGTCCATCCTCTCGCGTCCGGGACGATGACGCGGCCCGCCGCCACTTCCCAGACAAAGAAGGGCAATGAGGTCAAAAGCGCGGCGAACGACAAAGCCAGCATCAGGCTTTGCCAGCGGATGGCGGGCTTCAGACGCAGCCCCACCGAATAGAGGCTGTAGCAGAGAACCGCGACCAGCATGATGGCGTCGCCGAAATTGAGCTCGAGCTTCAGCAACTGGCTGAGATCGCCATGGCTCGCGGTGAGGGCGACGCCGACGATGGTCAGCGCCACGCCGACGATCTGCAGGCGCTGCACATGCAGGCGGAACAGCACGAAATTGGCAAGGATGATGACGATCGGTATGGCGGCCTGCTCGATCGAGACGTTGATGGCGGTCGTGTAGTTCAGCGCCGTGTAGAAGATGACGTTGAAGATCGTGAAGCCGCAGGCGCCGAGGCCGGCGAGCAGCAGCCAATGCCGGCGCAATTCGGGCCAGTCCTCGCGAAACGCCCGCCAGCCGACGGGCAGCAGGATCAGCACTGCCAATACCCAGCGCAGGAAGACCAGCGTCATCGGCGACACGTGATCGACGGCAAGCTTGCCGGCCACGGAATTGCCGCCCCATAGCAGCGTGGTGGAGAGAAGGAACAGATAGGCGGCTCGATGCATTGCTCAATCCGGTGCGGGGACGCGTTTGAGGAGCTAATCCGACCTATTGCGACGGCCGGGCCAAGTAAATGATGCGAAAGCCGGAATTTGTTGTGCCTGGATCAGGATGACGGTTGGAGCATGATCTCTTCCGAAAAACCGGCTTCCACTTTTCGGCACCATGCTCTGGGGTTTTCGGCGGCAAAGAAAGGGTCGCATCGGCCGGCACATGAGTCTATAGAGGCCTGTCGTTTCAGCCGCTAAGGCGGCATCTCAAGGGAAAAGAACATGGCCAATGTGGTGGTCGTCGGCTCGCAGTGGGGCGACGAAGGCAAGGGCAAGATCGTCGACTGGCTGTCGGAACGTGCCGACGTGGTCGTGCGCTTCCAGGGCGGCCACAATGCAGGTCATACGCTGGTCGTCGACGGCAAGGTCTACAAGCTGTCGCTCCTGCCGTCCGGCGTGGTCAGGCAGGGCAAGCTGTCGATCATCGGCAATGGCGTGGTGTTCGATCCGCATGCCTTCGTCGCGGAAGTGGCGAAGCTCAAGGAGCAGGGCGTGGACGTGACGCCAGAGCGCCTGAAAATAGCCGAAAACACCGCGCTTATCCTGTCGCTGCACCGGGAGCTGGACGGATTCCGCGAAGACGCCGCCTCGAATTCCGGAACCAAGATTGGCACGACCCGCCGCGGCATCGGTCCCGCTTACGAGGACAAGGTGGGCCGGCGCGCCGTCCGGGTGATGGATTTGGCGGATTTGGAAACGCTTCCCCTGAAGGTCGACAGGCTGCTGACGCATCACAATGCGCTGCGCCGCGGGCTCGGCCATGCCGAGGCGACGCATGAGGCGATCATGCAGGAACTGACCTCGGTGGCCGGCGACATCCTGCCCTACATGGACCGCGTCTGGAAAGTGCTCGACGATAAGCGGCGCGCGGGCGAGCGCATCCTGTTCGAGGGCGCGCAGGGCACGCTGCTCGACATCGACCACGGCACCTATCCCTTCGTCACCTCGTCCAACACGGTGGCTGGACAGGCGGCGGCCGGCTCAGGCACCGGGCCCGGCGCGATCGGCTACGTGCTCGGCATCACCAAGGCTTATACGACGCGCGTCGGCGAAGGTCCGTTCCCGACCGAGCAGAAGAACGAGATCGGCGAGTTCCTCGGCACGCGCGGCCACGAATTCGGCGTCGTCACCGGCCGCAAGCGCCGCTGCGGCTGGTTCGACGCCGTGCTGGTGCGCCAGGCTGTCGCCGTCAACGGCATCAAGGGCATCGCGCTCACCAAGCTCGACGTGCTCGACGGGCTGGACGAGATCAAGGTCTGCACCGGCTACCGCCTCGATGGCGAGCTGATCGACTATCTGCCGGCAAGCCAGGGTGCGCAGGCGCGCGTCGAACCCGTCTATGAGACGCTCGAAGGCTGGAAGGGGACGACGGCGGGCGCCAGGAGCTGGAACGATCTGCCGGCGCAAGCGGTCAAATATGTCCGCTACATCGAAGAGCTGATCGGCGCCCCGGTTGCGCTGCTTTCCACCAGCCCGGAGCGGGACGACACGATACTTGTGACCGACCCGTTTCAAGACTAGTTTCACAGCCCTTCCCGGCGCTACGACTGATTTGCGGCCCGGGGAAAGAATGCAGGTCGACTGACGCATGGCGGATTTCGTTAGTGTTCTGAAAAAGCAGCTTGAGAAGCACGGCGAGCCCTCGCCCGAGCTGCGCAAGCGGATCTACGAGAATGCTCGTGGGGCACTGGCGAAGAAGCTCGCGGACTATTCTCCTCCTTTGTCCGCCGATGTCATCGCCAAGCAGAAGCGTTCGCTGGAAGATGCCATTTCCAGCGTCGAACGGGAGTATACAGCGCCGGCTCCGGCGCCCAAGCCGGCACCGGCGGAAGATCCGCTGGCGGAGCTGGAACATATCTTCTCGTCGATCGACCGCAACAAGAACCAGCCAAGCCATGTGCGGCAGCCGCCGGTGGCGAAGCCCGAACCGGCCAAGCCGGAGCCTTTCAAGCCGGCGCCGGCACCGGTGAAGGCGGAACCGAGCTGGCAAGGTGCAGCAAAGACGGAACCAAGCTGGCAAGGGGCAACGAAGACGGAACCCGGCGGTTGGCACAAAGTGCCTTCGGCACAGCCGCCGATGCCCTCGCCGCGCGAGGACGACGTCGGCCTGCCCGGCACGAACGCCGCCGAGCCGGACGACGGCAGCGATGTCTTCGCCAATGACGAGCAGCCGGCCGATACTTTCCAGCGGCTGCGGCCGGCGCCGCGCAGACGCAGCTATGGCGGGCTGATCGCGGCCGTTGTCGCATTGCTGGTGCTGGCCGGTGGCGGTTATGGCGTCTGGCTGAACAAGGATGCGTTCCGCTCGATGCTCGGCCTGAACGGCGGCGGCAGCAAGACGGTCTCGACCGAGCCTTTGGTCAAGCCCGCCCCGGCAAAGCCGGCCACCGAGACGGCGGCCACGCCGCCCGCCGCGGGCAACAACGCGGCCGCTGCCAATGAGCCGACCGAGACGGCCAAGTTCACCCAGCGCCTGACGTCTGATGGCAAAGAGGTCGATCCCGGCCCCGCCGGCGGGCAGGCTACGAT
>NZ_RZSC01000485.1:0-4584 GCF_003998155.1 Mesorhizobium sp. M1E.F.Ca.ET.063.01.1.1 | reverse complement strand
GTGCAGCTTCTTGATCTCGGTGCGCATGTCGACGCGCAGCTTGGCATCGAGGTTGGAAAGCGGCTCGTCGAACAGGAAAAGCTTCGGGTCCCGCACCAGCGCCCGGCCCATGGCGACCCGCTGGCGCTGGCCGCCGGAGAGTTGCCCGGGCTTGCGGCCAAGCAGCGCCTCGATCTGCAGCAGCGCCGCGACGTGCTTGACGGCTTCAGCCTGATCGGCCTTCGGCACGCCGCGGCTCTCCATGCCGAAGGTGATGTTCTGGCGCACGGTCATGGTCGGGTAGAGCGCATAGGACTGGAACACCATGGCGATGTCGCGGTCCTTTGGCGGCACGGAATTGACGAGCCGGTTGCCGATTCGGATTTCACCCGACGTCACGCTTTCAAGTCCGGCGATCATGGCAAGCAGGGTGGACTTGCCGCAACCGGAAGGTCCGACGAGAGCGATGAACTCTCCCGGCTGCGCTTCGAGGTTGATGCCCTTCAAGACGTCCACGGCGCCGTAGCTCTTGTAGAGATTGCGAATGGTCAGGGCGGATAGGGATTGGCTCGTCATTTGATGGCGCCCTGTGTCAGACCGCGAACGAAGTATTTGCCGCCAAAGAGATAGATCAGGAGCGGCGGCAGCGCACCGATCAGCACGGCGGCGCTCATCACGTCGTAGCTGCGGGCGGTCGTGCCGCTCGCCGTCAGCGCGACGAGCGCGGCTGTGATCGGCTGCGCCTGGCCGGACGTGAAGACCACGCCGAACAGATACTCGTTCCAGATGCCGGTGAACTGCCAGATGACGGTCACGATCAGAATGGGCGGCGACAGCGGTATTATGATCTTCCAGAAAATCCGCCAGAAGCCGGCGCCGTCGATGCGCGCCGCTTTGATCAGGTCGTCGGGGATGCCGACATAGTAGTTGCGGCAGAACAGGGTGGTGAAGGAAATTCCCTGGACGACATGCACCAGGATCAGGCCGTAGGTCGAGTTGGTCAGACCGAG
Organism: Mesorhizobium sp. M1E.F.Ca.ET.063.01.1.1; assembly: GCF_003998155.1. Taxonomy (NCBI): domain Bacteria; kingdom Pseudomonadati; phylum Pseudomonadota; class Alphaproteobacteria; order Hyphomicrobiales; family Phyllobacteriaceae; genus Mesorhizobium; species Mesorhizobium sp. M1E.F.Ca.ET.063.01.1.1. The sequence continues at coordinate 3,595 of NZ_RZSC01000485.1, read as the reverse complement.
CTTTCCAAGAACGAATGCCCAGGGCATCAGCGCGATCTGCCCCGGCATGAAGACACCGAGCAGCATCAGGGTGAACAAGACCTCCGAGCCCTTGAAGCGCCATTTGGACAACACGTAGCCGTTCACGGCGCCGAGCAGCGTGGAAATGATCGTCGCCGGAATGGTCATCCACAGCGAGTTCAGGAAATTCCGTTGCATCCCCTGGCAGGTGCCGGCGATGCAATAGGTGCTCCAGGCCTGCGCCCATGCCTCCAGCCGGAAGGTCTTTGGCAGCGAGATGAGCCCGTCGCGCGCGATCTCCGCCTGCTCGCGGAAGGAATTGAAGACGACCACGAAGAGCGGGATCAGATAGATTGCGGCGAAGACCGTGAGCAGGCCATAGATCGCGAACCGGCTCCAGAAGTGCCTGCGGCTCGCTGCGGCCGCTTCCAGGTCGATGGCGGCGGCCAGTTCAGCCATTTCCTGCCTCCGCCCGGCGGCGCCACACCACCCACAGCGAATAGGGCACCAGCACCACGGCAAGCGCCGCCAGCATCATGACCGCGGCGGCCGCGCCCTCGCCGATCTCGCCACGCTGGAACATCAGATCGTAGACGTAGATGGCGGGGAACGTGGTCGAGATGCCCGGCCCGCCGCGGGTCAGGGCTGCGACGAGGTCGAACGTCTTGATGGCGAACTGGATCTGGATGACGGCGACCGCAAGGAAGATCGGCGCGATGGTTGGCAGAATGACCTTCCTGTAGGTGCGCACGACCGATGCGCCGTCGATCTGCGCCGCCTTCACCAGATCCGGATCGACCGAGCGTAGGCCGGCCAGAAAGAGCGCCATGGCGAAACCGGAAGACTGCCAGACGCCGGTGATGATCACCGCATAGATCGCGTGGTTGCGATCGCTGGTGAGCGCGAAGCTGAAGTCGCTCCAGCCCAGCCCGCGCACCAGCGCCTGGATGCCGTCGACCGGATTGTAGAGCCAGCTCCAGACGGTGCCGGTGACGATGAAGGAAACCGCCAGCGGGTAGAGGAAGATTGTCCGCCACACCGCCTCGCCGCGCACGCGCTGGTCGATCAGGATGGCCAGCAGCAGCCCGACCGCCATGGAGCCCACGATGTAGAAGCCGCTGAAGAGGAAAAGGTTGGTGTAGGCGATGTTCCAGCGCCGGTTGGACCAGAGCGATGCGTAGTTGTCGAGGCCCGCAAAGCCGTAGCTCGGCAAAAGTGTCGAGTCGGACAGCGACAGATAGAGCGTCCAGCCCGTGAACACGAAGACATAGACGAAGCTCGCCGCGAGCGAAGGGGCGAGCACGAGGATCGGCACGATCGATCCCAGACGATCCCGCCACGAGCGGGCGGGCACGGCTATCGGAACGGAAAGGTCGTGGATGGACATTGGGCTTCCTGCCGGCCGGGCGCCGGCGCGATGTCGCGCCGGCGCTCTCCGCACGTCATTCCTGCGCTTCGGCGGCGTCGGCCATGGCGTTGGCCGCATCCTTGGCGGACATGTCGGGCGTCGCGACGAATTCTGTGATCGTGTCCATGATGGCGCCGCGGACCTTTTGCGGGATGGTCATGTTGTGGGCCATTGAGCGGACCAGCGTGCCCGCCTCGATCGAGGCCTGCAGGTCCTTCTGGGACTTCTGCTGGCAGGGATTGAAGCCCTTCGACAGATCGACATCGAGGCGCGCCGGGATCGAGCCCTTGGCCTGGTTGAAGACGGTCTGGAACTCCGGCGACAGAATGGTGCTGGCGAGCAGCTTCTGGCCCTCCACATAGTCGGGATCCTTCTGCTGGAAGAACACGACGGAATCGGAGTTCAAGATGAAGCCGGGCTTGCCCCAGTCGGTCGGCGCCTGGGCGCAGACATAATCCGTTCCTTCCTTGAAGCCGGCGGCGGTGAGCAAGCCGATCGTCCAATCGCCCATGATGTGGAACGCCGCCTCGCCGCGGCCGACGAGAGCCGACATCGAATCCCAGTCGCGCCCGTTCATGCCGGGGTCCATGTACTTGGACGTCATGATGCGGAATTGCTCGAAGGCCTTGACCATGCCGTCGCTGCGCATGGCGTCGACGTTGCCTTCGACGAAGGCCTTGCGATAGAGGTCGAGGTCCTGGCCGTAGACGACGACTTCGAAGACGGTGGAATCGGTCCAGTCGGCGGTCGAGTGCGAGATGCAGATCTTGCCGGTGGCCACGATCTTGTCGCAGGCTGCGTTGAATTCCGCCCAGGTCTTCGGAACTTCCGTCACGCCGGCGGCCTGCATGACTTTCGGCGACGCCCATATCCAGTTGATGCGGTGGATGTTCATGGGTGCCGCCACCCACTTGCCGCTCGGCTTCATCACCGGCAGCAATTCCGGCGCCACCACCTTCTCCCAATTCTCCGCCTTCGCGAGATCATCCAGATCGGCGGTCATGCCGGTCTTGTTCCATTCAGCGATCTCGGGACCCTTGAGCTGAACCGCCGGAGGAGCATTGCCTGCGATCACGTCGGCGCGCAGCTTGGCAAGCGTGTTGGCGGTATGGCCGGCGATCGAGGTCTGTTGCCATTTTCCGCCCTTCGCCTCGAACATCTCGCCAAGCTTGGCGATGGCCTGCGCGTCCGATCCGGTCGCCCATTGGTGGAGCAGATTGGTCTTCGGCTCGGCGAGTGCTGTGTTTGCAAGAAAGGCAAATGCCGCCGTAGCGACAAGGGTCGCCCTCAGATATCTCATCGTCTCACTCCCATTTGATTTCAGCACGGTTCATCACGACCGTTTCGTCGAGACCGCCCGCGCATCGCAGAAGGTCTCTAGTTTTTTCTAGAATGATCAAATACGATCGACAGTCAAGGAGTTTTAAGACGAAAATGACAAAAAGCCTGCTCAGATCGCTGCTGGACGGTCAACCTCCGGGCACGCCTGAAAGTCTGATTGTCCGCTGTCTCAGCCAGCGCGGCGCCATTTCCGCCGCGCAGATTGCCCGGCTCGCCGGCTTGGCCCGCTCGACCGTCTCGACGGCTCTGACTGGCCTGAGGAAGTCAGGGATCGTGGTGGAACTGGCGGCAGCTGACGAAACGGCCAAAGGCGTCGGCCGGCCGCCGGCGACGCTGACGCTCAATCCTGAAGCCGGCACCTGCGTTGGCGTTCATCTTAGTCTCGACGAGATTCGGGTCGCTGTGGCTGACGTCTCGCATTCATTCATTTCTGAAAAAATTATCCCCCTCGGCCTGGATTATCCTCCGGACCGGGCGGCAAAGCTCACCAAGGCGGCGATCGCGCAATGCTACGAGGAGAACAGCTTGTCTGCGTCCGGCCTCCTGGGTGTCGGGGTTTCTGTGTCGGGACCGGTCAGCCCCGAAGGCTTCGTCCAGCGGGCCAGCATCGTTCCCACTTGGGCTGGCGTCAACATCCGACATGTCTTTGGGCCGGTGCTGGAGCAGCCGATCTTCGCTGCCAATGAAAGCAACTGCGCCGCCATTGCCGAGATGATGTGGGGCGCCGCCGTCGGTTACGAGGACTTTGTCCTGTTCAAGATCGACCTCGGGGTCGGCGGAGCGATCGTCCAGCACGGACGCGTCGTGACCGGAATTGCCGGCGGCGCGGGCGAATTCGGTCACATG
>NZ_RZSC01000484.1:0-4585 GCF_003998155.1 Mesorhizobium sp. M1E.F.Ca.ET.063.01.1.1 | reverse complement strand
TTCCAGATCCTTCTCGCCGCGCGCCATGGGCGGTGCTTGTCCGTTGGTGAGCTTCAGCCATTCGACAAGCCCGGCATAGCCGGTGCCGCCTTTGGAGAGCGGCGTGGCGCCGCCTTCGGGCTGGCGGAAATCTGGAGCGTAGGTCGAGAGCAGGAAGAAACCGGCAGCCGCCAGCAGGCTGGCGAAGATACCCCAGAACAGCGTCCTGCGGCTGAACGGCGCCTCGGCTGCCTCGGTCGCCTCAGTACTCATGCCCAGGCATCCCGGAAGGCGAAGCGCTCGTAGGCGCCGCGCGCCTGCCGCCACCCCTCGGCGCCGACCGGACGGCGGGCAAACAGCGCCGCCTCGACGATGCGCGCGATCTCGCTGAAGGCGGTGCGGGGGCGGCTCGGGATCGAACTCGCCGCGGCGATGTCGCGCGCGGTCAGCGACGGGCGCAGGAAGTCGGGCAGGCGGGTGGCGATGTCGGCGACGCTGCGGCGCAAAAGAAGATGCACCGCCTCGTCATAGTCGCCGCGCGCCGCGAGCGCATCGGCCTCGGAGAGCAGGATTTGCGCAGCCCCGGCATCCGGGCGCCATTCCTCTTTCACCTCATCCTCCTTGCGGGCGCGCCGCCACGGCAGCCGCCAGGCGACGCCCTTCGCTTCAAGGACCAGCAGGAGAGCAATGATCGCGATGCCGGTGATCACCGCGCCCCAGAACAGATAGATCATGTAGGGGCCGAGCTTCGCCAGGGCTTCCAGCAAAGGCTTCAGCCATTCCGGCGGTTCCGGCCGCACCAGCGTCGGCAGGTCGAACTGGATCGAATCATCCGCCAGCAACTGCTTATGCATCCTGGCCAGCCATTCGGCGTCGGCCGTGCCCGGTTCTGTCACCCGCGCGTTCCCCCTGCAACCTGCGGTTCGGCTCCGACACTGGCAATATGCCTAGACAATTGCAAGTGCACTGGACGCGGCCGATCAATCTTGGCAAATTTACTTTGAAGTTGCCGAATTGATGCGGCGGCGACTCGGGGGAAACTATCATGACCACTGCGACATTGGGACGACCCGGCAGATTCGAGATCGGCAGGGTGTTCAACACCACTTTTGGTGTGATCACGCGCAACATCGGACTTTGCGTGGGGTTGGCGTTCATTTTTTCGGGCGTGCCGGCATTCCTGTTCCAGCTTTGGAACGAAACGCACGTGGCCAATCTGGCTGCCGGCGATCCTTCCAATCTCGCACTGAACAATCCGGAGCTGGCGATCCGTGACTCGCTCCTCACCGTCGTTTTTGCGCTTGTCTATTTCCTGCTGTCGCTGATGCTGCAGTCGGCCCTGGTCAGGGCAACGATCGAGGATCTGAACGGCAAGAAACCGGATTTTGGGGACAGCGTGCAGATCGCCCTTCAATGCCTTCTGCCGACGATCGGCATTGGCATTCTGGTCGCGCTCGGCGCGGGCCTTGCCTCCCTGTTGCTGCTGGTTCCAGGCATCATCTTGTGGCTCGGCTGGTCGGTCTCGGTGCCAGTCCTGGTGCAGGAGCGTCTCGGCGTGTTCGGCTCCATGTCGCGCAGCCGCGTGCTGACCAAAGGCAACCGCTGGTCGCTTTTCGGCCTGTTCGTGATCCTCGCAATCCTGTCGATGGTGATCCAGGCGGTCCTTGGCACCGTCGTCTATATCTTTGGCGGCGTCATTGGCTCCGTGCTCGGCGCCGCGGTTTCGGCCGTGATGGCAACGATCATGTCGACGGCCACCGCTGTCAGCTATGTCGAGCTGCGCCAGGCCAAGGAAGGCACCAGCGTGGATGAGCTGGCGGAAATCTTCTCCTAGCGGACGGAAGTTGTGCCGTTGGGAGCGCAGGGGCCAAGTGAAAAATTCCGGCTGGGGAGGGTAATCGGCAATGCCGCCGCCTTCCTGCGGCGGAATGCGATCTTCTCGATCGCAGCAGGCACGCTCTTCTTCGCCTTGCCGCTGGCGCTGATCAATCTATCGACCAGATACTGGCCCACGCTGGCGTTTCATTTGGGTGCGATTGGCAGCGGCCCCTGGCCAATGTCGGTCAACTTGGGTTTCAGCATGGCGTCGGGGTTGATCGGTGCGGTGCCGAACCTTGTCGGCCAGGCGGTTTTGTCGAAGGCCGCGGCTGGCGAAATCAATGGCAATCGTCCATCGGTTGCAAGCTGCGTTCAGACCGCGCTCCAGCACATTTTTCCGGTGCTGGGCATAGGTTACACGATTTACCTCGTTGTTTTTGTCGCACGATCCGGGTCGGCTGCGGTTGAACTATCCTATTCGCCTCAAGCGGGAGGCCTGGTGTTTCTGCTGTTGATCGTGCCGTGTATTGTGTGGGGAGTGGCAATTTCGGTTGCGGTTCCTGTTTCCGTGGCGGAGGGGCTAGGCACGGTCGCTTCGATGTCGCGCAGCCGCGACCTGACGAAAGGGTACCGCTGGTGGATTTTCGGCTTGATCTCGGTTGTCGTCATTGGGCTGCTACTAGGCCTGCGGCTGGCCACTGAGTTAGGACTTACCTTTGTATCGCTGCAAAGCCTTTCGCCGCTGGCGATAGTCCTGCTCACATTCCAGGGGGCGATGGTGTCGGCGATCATCTGGACGGTGCTTTCGATCATTCTCGCAACGACCTATGCCGAACTGCGGCAGGTCAAGGAAGGCCCTGGCGCCGACGAACTGGCGGAGATTTTCTCGTAGCCGATAAGGGCTGCACCCGGTCAAGTCGTCGCAGCAGTCAGTCACAACAGGCTTGTCCGGCACAGGCATGACGAGGTGATCGACATGTCTGTCTTGGCGACCGCCGCGGCGAGTTTCCCTTGCAAGTCAGGCAGTTCCGAGCCGGCTGGAAGCCGGTCAGGCGCAATCTGTGCTGAAATGCGGCTGCTTGGCAAATTAGCAAACGGCCGGCGCGGCTTTGAACGTCGCGCCGGCTAGCTCAGTCCTGGGAGGATCAGCTTTCCAGCCAGACCTTCTCGAAATGCTGCTCGAGCGCCTGGTGCTGCTCGCAGCCATGCACGCCCTTGCGGTAGGTGCGGTAGACCGAGCGCCAGTAGGGTTGGATGATGATGCCGGAGTCGCGCAGGTTCTGCTCGATCTTGGCCATGATCTCCTTGCGCTGGGCGGCGTCGGGCGTCGCCAGCGCCTTGTCGAGAAGCTCGTCGAACTCCTTGTTCGAATAGGCGCTTTCGTTCCAGGCGGCGCCCGATTTGTAGGCGAGCGCCAGCACCTGGACGCCGAGCGGACGGCCGAGCCATTCGGTGCAGGAATAGGGGAACTTGCTCCAGTCGTTCCAGAAGGTCGCGGCCGGCAGCACGGTGCGCTTGATCTTCAGGCCCGCCTCGCGGATCTGCGCCGCGATCGCATCGGCGGTGCTCTTCTGCCACTCGACGTCGACGGAGATCAGCTCATATTCGTGGTCGGCCTTGCCGGCTTCGGCGAGCAGCTTCTTGGCCGCCTCGACATCGCGCTTGGCCGGGCCGATATCGGCGAATTCAGGATGCATCGGGCCGACATGGTGGTTGTCGGCGGGCTTGCCCCTGCCGTCGAGGCCGAGCTTCAGCACCGCCGCGTTGTCGACCGCGAGCTGGGCGGCGCGGCGCACCTTGACGTCGTCATAGGGCGCGTTGCCGACGTTGAAGCGCGCGACGATGGTCGAGCCGGTGGCGATCTCGGAATTCTGCAGGCCCATCTGGTCAGTCTGCGACACCGCGTCCGAGGCGGTCTCGTGGTCGGTGTCGATTTCGCCGGATTCGAAGGCCGACAGCATGGCGTTGGGATCGGAGCCGTAGTCGACCCATTTGATGCCGTCGAGATAGAACTCGCCCTTCCACCAGGGCTTGTCCTTGCGCTTCACCTCGGCGCCGGTCTCGGCGTCCCAGCTGACCAGTTCGCAGGGGCCGGTGGTGATGGCCAAAGCCTTCTTCGGGTCGGCGTCGCCCTCATAGGAGCGGTGCATGATCAGCGCCGGATAGTCGGCCATGCCGGCGATCAGCGAGATGTCGGGCTTGGGCAGGTTGAGCTTGACCGTGTGGTCGTCGACCCTCTGGATGCCGCCGTCGACCGGCTTCTTGGTGTCCGCGTTGACCAGCGCGCCCATGCGCGCGGCGACCGAATTGCCGGCGACCGAGGCATCGCACCAGCGGTTGAGATTGTGGATGACGTCGTCGGCGTTGAACGCGTCGCCGTTCGACCAGGTGATGCCCTTGCGCACGTGAAGCGTGATCGTCTTGGCGTCGTCGCTGGTCTCCCAGCTTTCGAGCAGCCACGGCTCGAAGGTGAAGTCGGTTTTCCAGCGCACCAGATATTCGTTGCAGTGGCGCGCGACATTCGACATTTCGACGCCGTCGAAGGTGCGCGGATCCTTGAAGCCCTTGACGTTCATGGCGACGCGGAGCACGCCGCCCTTTTTAGGCTCCTCGGCGCGGGCAGGCGAGGGGGTAAGCCCGCCGAGCGCCAGGGCACCGGCGGCGCTGACGCCCAAGCCGGCCATAAGCGCCAGATATTCGCGCCGGCTGATCGCGCCTTTCCTGAAATCGTCGGCGGTCGGCTTGGCCCGCTGGTGCAGTTTTCTGTCGGTCAGCATGAAGTTCATCG
>NZ_RZSC01000483.1:0-4609 GCF_003998155.1 Mesorhizobium sp. M1E.F.Ca.ET.063.01.1.1 | reverse complement strand
TGCGCCGCTTCGGCATCTCCGGCAACATCCGGCCGGCGCTCACGCTGTCGGTGCTCAAGTTGTTCCTGATGCCGGCGCTTGTTCTTCTCCTGGTCTGGCTGCTCGGCCTGCCGCCGCTGACGGCAAAGGTGGCCGTGGTGGTGGCGGCGCTGCCATCCGGCGTCAATTCCTACCTCATCGCCGTCCAGTTCAACACCGGCCAGGCGCTGGCCTCGAACCAGATGACAATCGCCACGGCAAGCGCTGTGCTGACCACGTCATTCTGGCTGACGGTGGTCGTCAACGTGTTCGGCTAGAGCCAATCGGCCCGGCCGGCGCTCGCTTTTGCTGGCCCAACCCCTATATGCCATCTTGTGATTGCTTGCAGGGCTTTCCCTAGGTAAGAGCATTGCGCCAGCGTGCGGCCCTGCACGCCCATCGAATATCCAGAAAAACGGCCGATCAGCGCGCCGAACGGAGGCCAGACCATGCTTCAGAAAACCAGCCATTTCATGCGCCAGGCCAATCTCATCAACGGCGAATGGGTGCAGGCCGACAGCGGCCAGACCGTCGACGTCAACAACCCGGCCACCGGCCTCAAGATCGGCACCGTGCCGAAGGCCGGCAAAGCCGAAACGCGCCGCGCCATCGAGGCCGCCGAGGAGGCGTTCAAGACCTGGCGCAAGACGACCGCGCTCGAGCGCTCGAAGCTCTTGCGCAAGCTGCATGACGCGATGATGGACAATCAGGACGTGCTTGCCGAGCTGCTGACCATCGAACAGGGCAAGTCGCTGTTCGAATCCAAGGGCGAGATCGGCTCCGCCGCGGCCTATATCCTTTGGTTCGCCGAGGAGGGCCGCCGCACCTATGGCGACATCGTGCCGTCGCCGTGGGGCGACCGCCGCATCCTGGTGACCAAGGAGCCGGTCGGCGTCATCGCCGCCATCACGCCTTGGAATTTTCCGTCCTCGATGCTTGCCCGCAAGCTCGGCCCGGCGCTGGCCGCAGGCTGCACGGCGGTGGTCAAGCCGGCCTCGCAGACGCCTTACTCCGGTCTCGCCTGGGGCGCGCTCGCCGAGGAGGTCGGCTTCCCCAAGGGCGTCATCAACATCCTGACCGGCTCGGCCGGCGAGATCGGCGACGAGATCTGCGCCAACCCGCTGGTCAAGAAGATCACCTTCACCGGCTCGACCGAGGTCGGCAAGATCCTCATCCAGAAGTCGTCCGTGACGGTCAAGAAAGTCTCGATGGAGCTCGGCGGCAATGCGCCGTTCATCGTCTTCGACGACGCCGACGTCGACCGCGCCGTCACCGGCGCCATCACCGCCAAGTACCGCAATTCGGGCCAGACCTGCGTCTGCACCAACCGCTTCCTCGTCCAGGCCGGCGTCTATGACAAGTTCGTCGAGAAGCTGGCCGCCGCCAGCAACGATCTGAAGGTCGGTTCCGGCCTGGAAGAAGGCGTCCAGCAGGGGCCGCTGATCGACGATAAGGCGGTCGAGAAGGTCGAGGAACTGATCGCCGACGCGACGTCGAAGGGCGGCAAGGTCGTCGCCGGCGGCAAGCGCCATGCGCTCGGCGGCTCGTTCTTCCAGCCGACCGTCATCGCCAATGCGACGCCGAAGATGCGCTTCATGAAGGAAGAGATCTTCGGGCCGGTCGCACCGGTGTTCAAATTCGACACCGAGGAGGAGGCGATCGCCTTGGCCAACGATACCGAGTTCGGCTTGGCCTGCTACTTCTACACCGGCGATCTCGGCCGCGCCTTCCGGGTCATGGAAGGGCTGAAATACGGCATGGTCGGCGTCAATGAGGGCCTGATCACCACGCCGGAAGCGCCCTTCGGCGGCGTCAAGGAATCCGGCCTCGGCAAGGAAGGCGGACATCAGGGCATCGAGGACTATCTCGACACCAAATATGTGTGTATCGGCGGCCTCGGCCTCTGATAGCCGATCACGGAGCGGGGCAGGCGCCTGGCCTGCCCTTGCCGGATCAAAGGGCGCCGGCCTAAATCGACTGATCAAAAACTGGCATTTCGGGCATGGCGATGAAGGACGGCGAGGTCTTCGGCACGACGCAGGCGGGCGAGGCCGTTCGCCGCTTCACCATCCGCGGCGGCGGCCTCACCGCCAACATCATCGGACTCGGCGCGATCATCCAGGATCTGCGGCTCACCGGTCACGACGCGCCGCTGGTGCTGGGCTACGACCGGTTCGAGCCCTACGAGACCGACCGCGCCTATTTCGGCGCAGTTGTCGGCCGCTTCGCCAACCGCATTCGCGACGGCCGCTTCACAATCGCCGGCAATCGCTACCAGACGGAACGCAACTTTCTGGGCAAGCACACGCTGCATGGCGGCTCGGAAGGCTATTTCCACCGTCCGTGGACCGTCTCGCTGCATGGGCGCGATTTCGTGACGCTGACGCTGCACGATCCGGATGGCACAATGGGCTTTCCCGGCGCGCTGGACGTCACCTGCACTTATCGGCTGAAGATCCCCGGCACGCTCAGCATGGAACTGACCGCCACCTGCGAGGAGCCGACGCTCTGCAACCTCGCGCAGCATTCCTACTTCAATCTCGACGATGGCGGGGACGGCGACATCCTCGACCATCGGCTGATGCTCAATGCCAGCGCCTACACGCCCGTCGACGGCGAGATGATCCCGACCGGTGCGGTAAAGCCGGTCGACGGCACGCCCTTTGATTTCCGCCAGGCGCGGCCGTTGCGTATGGAAACGGAAGGCGAGCAGCTTCCCTACGACCTGAATTTCTGCCTCGCCTCCAGCCGTGGACCGCTTCACCAGGCGGCCTGGGTGCAAGGCGCCAATTCGGGCGTCGAGATGGAAGTCTGGACGACGGAACCCGGCTTGCAGCTCTATATCGGCCAGTATGTCGCGCCATCGTCGCCCGGGCTGGATGGCCGCCGCTACAAGGCGTTTTCGGGTTTCTGCCTCGAAGCGCAAGCGTGGCCCGATGCGCCGAACCGGCCCTATTTCCCGCAGGCCACGTTGTGGCCGGGGCAGATCTACCGTCAAGTGACGGAATATCGGTTCAGACTGCCCTGATCGCGGTATCGGGAAGCCTTAGTTCCCGAAGGCAGCCCGCAGGGTCTCGAACGGCGCCAGCGCGCCACGGACCTGAACGACGGCGGCGGCGACGCGATGTGCAAGGACAGCCGAGTCGGCGGGCGCATGGCCGGCAAGCCGGGCGGCCAGATAGCCGCCATTGAAGGAATCGCCGGCGCCTGTGGTATCGACTGGCGTGGCGACATGAACGGCCGCCACGGTTTGTAACGCTCCGCTCACGGCAAGCATCGCCGGCTGCTCGCCATTCTTAACGACGACCTCGCCGACCAGCCCCTCGATCCTTTCCGCGGTCGCCTGCGGTGTCTCGTCGCCGAACAGCATCTGCTCGTCGGGGAAAGTCGGCAGCGCGATATCGGCGACGGCAAGCGCTTCCAGGATCGCGACCTGCGCCGTCTCGCGGTTCTGCCAGAGCCTGGGGCGGTAGTTTGGATCGAAAGCGACGAGGGAACCGGCTGCGCCGGCTTTGGCGACAGCGGCAAGCAAGGTCTTGCGCGCCGCTTCGTCCAGAATTGCCAAGGTGATTCCTGAAAAATAGACAAGCGCCTGGTTTTCAAGGCTTTTCGCCAGCGCTGCAGGATCGGAGGCCAGCTGGCGCGCCGCCGCGTCGCTTCGCCAGTAGGTGAAGGCGCGCTCGGCTCCGGTGAGTGTTATGGCGTAAAGGCCGGGCCTTGCGCCGGCGATGACCGGGCTGTTGCCGATGCCGATACCGTTTTGTGCGAAGAAGCCGATCTGATCGCGCGAAAAAGGATCATCGCCGAAGGCCGAGACATAGGTCGCCGGGCGGTCCGGACTCAGCGCATGCAGCGCCCACAGCGTGTTGAAGGTGTCGCCGGCAAAGCCCATGCGCCAGTTCGGCCCCGCCTGGCCCGACAGTTCGAGCATGCATTCGCCGATCGAAGCAACACCGTTGGCGGCCATGGGGGTTCCTTTCTCCTAAAACGATGCTGCTGTAGCTTTTTGCAACCGGCAGCGCCATGCTTGGCTAAGGCCGAATTTTGCGCCAGAAGCGATTTCCCACAGGCGGGACGGGATGCGGCACGCAGCCCGTGACGTTATCAGCCGAAGAGGAACCGGTTTGGCATCGATATGGCGTTACATTCTCGCTGGTCTTGGTTTGGCCGCCCTGGTGGTCGGCGTCCTGACGGTTGTCTACCTGACGGCGCCGCACTCGCCGCAAGGTCCCGACACGTCGCGCTCGAAGAAGACGGCGAATGGCCTGTTCGTTGCGAGCTTCGAGCCGGAACGCGGCGTGATACGGCAAGGCGAGCTGCAATCCTGGCTGCTGACGCTGAAGACCGCCGCCGGTGCTCCGGTGGAAGGCGCCGCGATCACCGTTTCCGGCGGCATGCCACAGCACAATCACGGCCTGCCGACCAGTCCGCAGGCGACCGACTATCTGGGCGAGGGGCGCTACCGCATCGACGGGGTGAAATTCACCATGGGCGGCTGGTGGCAGCTGCGCTTCGCCGTCTCGGCGGCGGCGGGCTCCGATTCCGTTGTCTTCAACATCGTGTTGTGAGTGGCCGATGAGGCGTCTTGCCC
>NZ_RZSC01000482.1:0-4612 GCF_003998155.1 Mesorhizobium sp. M1E.F.Ca.ET.063.01.1.1 | reverse complement strand
CGGCCAAGACCGCCGCCGTCGGCGACAAGGCCGATACGGCGGCCATCGATGAAGAAAGCGCCAACCGCCGCGCCGTCACGATTGACAGCGTCGATCGGCAAAAGCTCGATCCCGGGGCCGAGCGCACCGGGTCGATCGAGGGCCAGAAGGTCAAGCCAGAGGACGATCCCTTCGCCGCGCCCGGCATCAAGGTCGGCACCTTTGTCTTCCGGCCAACGCTCGAGCAGGGCTTCACCGCGACGTCGAACGCCGATGCCAGCAGCGGCGGCAGCTCGGCGGTGCTGTCCGAAACGGCGCTGCGTTTTTCCGCCACCTCGGACTGGCGCGAAAATTCGGCCGTCATCGACGGCTACGGCATCTTCCGCAACACGCTTTCGGGCCAGAAGATCAACGATGCGCGGGGCCGCATCGAGGGCCAGCTCAATGTCGACCTCGATCATGATCTGCGCGCCATCGCCAAGCTCGGCTACGAGGCCGTGCCGGAATCGGCGTCCTCGCCGGATGCGATCGCCGGCGTCACCTCGCAACCGTTGCGGCAGACGGTGGACGGCAGCCTCGGCGTCGAGAAAGATGTCGGCAAGATGCGCTACACGCTGACCGGCGCGGTCACGCACGACTTCTACGGCGACGCCAAGCTCTCGGACGGCACCGTCTTGTCGCAGAAGGATCGCGACTCCACGCTCTACTCCGCGACCTTGCGCGCCGGCTACCAGGTCTCGCCGGCCATCACGCCCTTCGCCGAGGTGGAAGCCGGCCGGCGGGTCTACGATCTGCGCCTCGACAGCAACGGCTACGAGCGCTCCTCGACGCGGCTCGGTGCGCGCGCCGGCCTCGAGCTCGACATGGACGACAAGCTCTCCGGCGAATTCTCTGTCGGCTGGCTGCGCGAAGCGATCGATGACGACCGCCTGCCGGCCAATGCTGGGCCATACGTCAACGCCGATCTTAAATGGTCGCCCGAGCGCGGCACCATCATCGGGCTCACCGGAAGGACCACCATCGAGAGCACGACCGCGGCCGGCGAGAGCGGCGATGTCCTTTACTCGGGCCGGCTCACCGGCGAGCGGCAGATCCGCGCCAGCCTGACGGCGAATTCGGCGCTTGGCCTCGATTGGCGCGACTATACCGGCTCCGACGGCCACGATCTGATCTTGAGCGCCGAGGCCGGGCTGACCTGGTGGCTGAACCGCTATGCCGGCCTCACCACGCGGGTGAGGACGGAGAAGCTCACCAGCAACCTGACGGGACGCGACTACGTCGCCAACAGCGTCTATCTCGGCCTGAAGGTGCAACGGTAGCCGATGGCCGAGGTTTGGAACCTCGGCCAGGTCGGAATTGCCAGAATGATCGGCAGATCTAGGACGCCGCTCCGCGCCGCTCTGCCGGCCGCACTTCATCCAGCAGGGTGCGGATGACGCCGGCCATGCTCTCGTTCATGTCGTTGCGCCAGAGCGCGAAGGCGACATTGGCCTCGACGAAGCCTTCGGGCGAGCCGCAGTCGAAGGTGCGCCCCTTGTAGTGATAGCCGTAGAAGGGCTGCCGCTTTTCCAGCTTCAGCATCGCATCCGTCAGTTGGATCTCGTTGCCTGCGCCGCGCTCCTGGCTTTCGAGGAGGCCGAAAATCTCCGGCTGCAGGATGTAGCGCCCGTTGATGAAGAGATTGGAGGGCGCTGTGCCCGGCTTCGGCTTCTCCACCATCCCGGTGATGCGGAAGCCATTGTGGGTATCCTCGCCGCGGCCGACGATGCCGTATTTATGCGCCTCGGCCGGGTCGCATTCCTGCACGGCGATGATGTTGTTGCCGGTCTCGGCGTAAAGCTCGACCATGCCTTTCATGCAGCTTTTCTCCGACTGCATGATCATGTCGGGCAAAAGCAGCGCGAAAGGCTCGTCGCCCACCAGTTCTCGCGCGCACCAGACGGCATGGCCGAGCCCCATAGGCACCTGCTGGCGCGTGAAGCTGGTCTGCCCCGGCGCCGGCTGCAGCCGCTGCAGGCGGGCGAGCTGATCGTCCTTGCCGCGTTGAGCGAGCGTGTCGTAGAGCTCGAACTGAACGTCGAAATGGTCCTCGATGACCGCCTTGTTGCGCCCGGTCACGAAGATGAAATGCTCGATGCCCGCATCGCGCGCCTCGTCGACGACATATTGAATGACCGGCCGGTCGACGACGGTCAGCATCTCCTTCGGAATGGCCTTGGTGGCCGGAAGAAACCGTGTGCCCAGGCCGGCGACCGGAAAAACTGCCTTGCGAACTGGCTTCATGCTGCCTCACCCATGTTTTGGGTCAATTATCCGCTCGGCGATCCGCTCCGCAATCCCCCCGGACATTTTCACGCCGGAATCATTTTCACGCCGAAATGTTGAACTACGGAACGGCCGAGTTGAGCGTGCAGGGCTAAAAGCCGCGACCCCTCTTTTCGTTCCCGGCGGCACCTATGGTAAACTAAATACTAACCCAGTTCGGCGTTGAATGATCCTTCCTGTTTGACGAAGGAGGAAAAGATGTCCGTTCGCAACACCGCAAGGCGCCTGACGGCAATGGTGACGGCCGCCGGCCTGACCCTCGCCTTGCTGATGCCTGCCGGACCTGCTTTCGCCGATGCCGGGTTCCGCCAGTGGGTGACCGGCTTCCGTGCCACCGCCGTGCAAGGCGGCGTTTCCGGCGCTGTCTACGATCAGGCCATGAGGGGCATCGAGCCCGATCCGGTCGTGCTGGAAAAGGCCCGCACCCAGCCGGAATTCACCGCTCCCGCCTGGGATTATTTCGACAACCGCGTGCATGACCAGTCGGTAGCCAACGGTCAGGCAATGGCGCGCAAATGGAAGCCGTGGCTGGATCGCATCGAGGCGCGGTTCGGAGTCGACCGCAACATCCTTCTCGCCATTTGGTCGATGGAATCGAACTATGGCGAGACGCTCAAGCGCGATGACATCATGCGCAATGTCATCCGTTCGCTGGCAACGCTCGCCTATGGCGACCCGCAGCGGTCGAAATATGCCCGCACCCAGCTGATCGCCGCGTTGAAGATCCTGCAGACCGGCGACATCGACGAAAGCCACCTGATGGGTTCCTGGGCCGGCGCGATGGGCCAGACGCAGTTCATCCCGACCAGCTACCAGCGCTACGCGGTCGACATGGACGGCAACGGCCGGCGCGACATCTGGAACTCGATCCCCGACGCGCTGGCGACCTCAGCCAACCTCTTGAGGAAGAACGGCTGGCAGGCCGGCAAGACCTGGGGTTACGAAGTGACCCTGCCGGCCGGCAAGCTGCCCGCCGGATCGAAGACGCTGGCGCAATGGCAGGCGCTCGGCGTCGTCAGGGCCAATGGCAAGCCGTTCAGGAACCTGACCGACAAAGCGACGCTGAAAGTGCCCGACGGCAGGGGCGGCCCTGCCTTCCTGATGATCCGCAACTTCTCGGTGATCAAAGCCTACAACAACGCCGACAAATACGCTTTGGCCGTCGGCCTGCTCGCTGACGAGATCGCCGGCGGCACCGGGCTTGTGCAGGACTGGCAGCGGCCTTTCACCAAGCTCAGCTTCGAAGAGCGGCAGGAATTGCAGAAGCGGCTTTCCGAGCACGGCTATTATGACGGCAAGTTCGACGGCAAGATCGGCGATGGGTCGAAGGCCGCCATTATGGCCTACCAGGCAAAGGTCGGCTTGACCCAGGATGGCTATCCCAGCCTGGAAGTGCTGAAATGGCTCCGCAAGCAGTAGAGCCGTCCATGGCGTGAATCCTTTCAAATACGGAAAGGATGCTGTAGCGCTTTGGCTTGCGCATGACTTCCCGCGTTCGCAAGGTCATGCGCCAAGGGATGGAGATTTGATTGGTTACGGTTGCGCGCATCTGGCTGATCGTTCGCCGCCTGCCGATCCTCATTCTGGCCGTCGCAGTGCTTGCCGTCGCCGCCTCCGGCGCCTTCCATGCGCCTGCCTTCGCGCAAGAGGAGGAAAGCCGCGGCTGGTCGTTGCGCGACCTCCTGTTTCCGCGCCGCAGCGAGCGCATCGAGCCGCCGGCCGACATCCAGCAGGCAAGGCCGAAACCAAGGAAGAAACCCAAGCCGCGCCCGCCGGCCGAACCGGAAACGCCGATCGTCGAGAAGACGCCGGATGCCCGCGTCGTGCTGGTGGTCGGCGACTTCCTGGCAGGCGGGCTGGCCGAGGGCCTGGACGCCGCCTTTGCCGACAATCCGGCCGTCAGGATCGTTTCACGCAGTAACGGTTCATCCGGCTTCGTGCGTGAGGATTTCTATAACTGGCCGGTCGAGATCAAGTCGCTGATCGAGACGGAGAAGCCTTCCGTCGTGGTGGTCATGCTTGGCTCCAACGATCGCCAGCAGATGCGTGTCGGCGACGTGCGCGAGCAGCCGCGCTCCGAGAACTGGACCAAGGAATACGAACGCCGCACCGAAGCGCTGGGCAAGGCCATACAGGAGGCCAAGGTGCCTTTCCTGTGGGTCGGCATGCCGGCGTTCCGCGTGGCGAAGATGACCTCGGACATGCTGGCCTTCAACGACATCTATCATTCGGCTGCCCAGGATCATGGCGGCGAGTTCGTCGATGTCTGGGACGGTTTCGTCGACGAGAACGGCGCCTTCGTCACCTC
>NZ_RZSC01000481.1:0-4619 GCF_003998155.1 Mesorhizobium sp. M1E.F.Ca.ET.063.01.1.1 | reverse complement strand
AGATGGAACTTCGACTGGAACTCGTTGAGCATCTGCTCGAAAGGCTGCACCGCGGTTCCGAAGCCTTCGATCGCCGCGGCGCTGTCCGTTGCCGATGTCAGGCTCGCGTAGAAACAATCACCGCCGCTGAAGTCGCGCACCCAGGAGGCGCGCTGCGCCGATGCCGTCGGCGGAATTCCCGGTTTGGGCAGGTTGATGGCGACGTCCGTATTCTGAGGTTCCTTGGTGCCAGGCTGCGGCAATGGTGCCGGTTGTGCCGATGGACCCGGTGTTTCCGGTTGGCTGACCGCTTCGGGCACCTTCGGCTGGCCGGCAGGCGGCGCCTGTGCCTGGTTTTCCGCAGGCGAGGGAGCCTTCGGCTTGGGCAGCTTGGACAGCGCGTCTATGAGGTCCGAAGCGCTGGGCTTTGTCGCCGGCGGCTTTGCTTCCTGTGCCGCGGTGTTTTCCCCTTCCGCCTGGCTCGGTCCCGACGCCTTGGCCGTTGGCGGCTCGCCGGCTGGCGGCGCCGGCTTCTGATTTTCCGCTGCCTTGGGCGCGGGAGCGGGCGCCGGCAATATCTCGGTTGGCGGCTGTGCCGGTTTGGCCTCCGCGGGCTGCGGGGCTTGCGCCTGATTGTTGTTGGCCGGGCTCTCCGGCAGCGCAGGCGACGTCTTTTGAGCGGGCTCTTGGACCTCCGCTGCCGGTGGCGCCTCGGGGCCAGGGGTCGGCACGGGAGTTTCGGCAGATTGTGCCGGTTTCTGGTCGGCCGCTGCATCCGCCTGTTGTTGGACGGTTTTGTCTTCCGGTTGCGGCAGGGCGGGAGCGACAGGCTTCGCCGGCTCGATGGTGGCAGAGCTGTCAGGTTTCGTTGCTTCCGGCTGCGCCTCGGCTGGCACCGGCGGCTTAGGCTTCGAAGCATCCGCAACAGGCTTTGGCGCCGGCTTCGGCGCGAGAGGCGTGAGCTTTTCGGTCGCCGGCGGCTGAGGCGACATGACGCCGCTGAAATAGAGCCCGGCGCTCGCCACGATAGCCAACGCCGCCACCGCGCCTATGGCGATGGCCGGAGTCCTCCCAGCCTTTTTCTGCACTGCAGCCGTGGCGGCCCTCGGCGGAGCCACCGCCGGCGAAGGTCGTGGCTCCGACAAATGCGCCGGCCGCACATGCGGAACGAAGCGTTGTTCGCCGGGAACGGCCGAAGCCTGGGACCCGGCGTCCGGCGCCGCGGTCCATCCGGCGCGCGGCAGGCTCGATCGCTCGCGCGGACCAAAGGCTGCAGGCGGCGGCAACGTCGCGTCGAGATCCTCGTCGCGCGTTGCCCTGGCGATCTCGGCCATGCTGGCAGGCCGGTCTTGAGGATCCGGCTGCAGCATCGCTTCGATGAGCGCGCGGAAATCGGGGTCGATATCCGACAGATCCGGCACGGTCCGGCGCTTTTCGACGACCTCGAACTGCGAGCCGCTCATGTCGAGCGGCTTTCCGCGCAGCGCGGCGGCCAGCACCAGTCCGAGACTGTAGATATCCGACTGCTCGCTGACCTCGCCGCCGAAGAGGCCGAGCTGTTCGGGCGAGACGTAGTTGTATTTGCCGGCGAACTTTCCGCCGATCAGCGTCTCGCCGCCGACATTCGCCGAACGCGCTATGCCGAAGTCGATGATCTTGGCGCGCTCGACCCGACCGCCGGGCAGGATGATGTTGTCGGGAGAGAGATCGCGGTGGACCGCGCCGGCCTGATGCACCGCGCTCAGGCCCGAGGCGAGGCGGTGGCAGAGCCTGCGTACATCCGGCGTCGGCATCGGGCCGCGCCGCATGACGTCGAACAGCGACTGGCCGTCCACGAATTCCATCGCAAGGTAGGGGCGGCCGATCCCCGGATCGATGGTGAAGACGTGATATCGCACGACCGCGTCGTGCGACAGGTGGTTGAGGATCGACGCTTCCTTGCGGAACAGGGACAGGATCGTCTGGTCGCGGGCGAATTCGGGCAGCACGATCTTGATCGCGACATGATCGCCGGTCTGGATGTTGTGGCCGCGATAGACTTCCCCCATGCCGCCGGACGCGATGCGCTCGTCGAGTTCGTAAATACCGCTAAGCTGCGTGCCGACGCCCGCATAGGCGAGGTTCGGCGAAATCCGCGTCTTGTCGTCGTCACTCATTTCACTCGGTTCCCGTTCCGGGCCGATCCGATTGGAGCGGTCCGTTGCGCCCACCGCCGATCCTCACCAGCACGATGGTGACGTTGTCCGTTCCACCACGCTGAAGCACCGTTTCCAGCAGCTTCTCGCATGCCGCCTGCGGCGGCGCGGAGTTGACCGCCGCCTCGATTTCGGCGTCGGCGACATGCGCGGTGAGCCCGTCGGTGTTCAGGACGAAAACATCGCCGGGCATCAGCTCGCCTTGCTGGAAATCGATCTCGAGCTCATCGCTCACCCCGACGGCATGCGTGATCACGTTGCGGCGCGGCCAGGTGAGCGCTTCTTCGGCGCTGATCATGCCGCGGTCGAGAAGCTCCTGGACCTCGGTATGGTCCCGCGAAATCTGCGAGATCGTGCCGCCGCGGACCAGATAGATCCGGCTGTCGCCGGCCCACAGGCCCGCGAACCGTCCGTCCATCGCCAGAAGGGCGGCGAATGTCGAGCCGATGGTGATGCCGCGCGATCGCGCTATGCCGCGGATCTCGGCATTGGCGCGGCTCAGCCGGTCCTCGAAGCGCGCGCGAAGGTCCGGCGCAGAGCTCGCGATGCCGATCGTCGCCAGATGGTCGACTATGCTGGCCGACGCGACTTCTCCGGCCTCATGGCCACCCATTCCGTCGGCCACCACCCAAAGCCCGGTTCGCGGCTCGACGAGATAATTGTCCTCATTGTGGTCGCGCACGCAACCCTTGTGGCTTACGGCGAAGCTCTCGATGGGAAGGGCGACAGTGCTCAATTTGCCACCAAGCGCTTCGCGAGCGTCCTCTGCGACGAACCGTGGGCCGCGTGCCCAGGCCACTCTGCCACAAGCGCATACATTAGAGTACCGAAATGAAGGCTGGAGCCAGCCCGGGTCGGGAGCGATCTGGGCAACCACGACAGCGCCATCTCAAAACGCCTTCGGGCAGCTGAAGGCCGACAAGGCCGGAAGCCGGAAGGGATTGGCCCCCGACCCAATCTCCATCTTGTAGGCCACGTCGCGCCCGCCGATCACGAAGCGCGCTTCGGTGTCGCCGCCATCGCCGGTGACGGTCGCCTTGTCCAGCAGGCGCTTCAATGCCCATGGTCCCTCGAATTTGAGGGCGGACTCGCGGCCCGGCATTTCGGGTGCCAGGCTGAGGCTCGCGGACGCGGAGGCCGCGCCGTTCGGCCATGTCACCGTGCTCGGCGCGTTGCCCGCCTGGGCGCTCTCGACGGTTTGCCCGTCGATATTGAGCACCGCGCCGTCGACCTCGCTGTTCACCGAGACAGGCGTCACGGTGATCGAGATCGACGGCGCCGAACCGCCGGAAGGAAAGAAGGCGCTGCGGATCTCCGCCGCCGACTGGAACGCCTTCAAGGTCGACTTGGCGAGGTCGCGGCCGGCGCGGGCATCCTGCTTCCAGGTCCAGTCCTGGCCCGTCATGTCGATCAACGGCGCAAGGTTCTGCGCGAAGAACCGGTCCATCAGGCCGCCCGGCGCGAACAGCTTGGCGAAATCGGCGATAGAGATTTCCTCCGTGCTGTCGCTCGCAAAGGGATAGTGGCCATTGACCACCTCCTCGCAGGGGCGTGTGACCGTCTCGTCGAGCGTCTGGTTGAGGTTGGCCACCGAGGTCTCCGCGACATTGCCCTCGAACTCGTCCGCGGCCGCATTGACCATGCGCGCGAGCTGCTTCGGCAGGCGCGAGACATTGGCGCGCAGCGTCGAGATCTGCAGCTTCAGGTTCGCGTTGACCCGCTCCGTCTGCGCAGGGACGTCCGCGGCAAGCTTCACGCCCTGGTAGATATCGTGGAAATTCTGCGTCAGCGCATCGAGCGGGCGGCGTCCGGCGGAACCGCTCACCAGCGCCTGGAAGGGCCTGAACTGCGCTTCCACGGTGGCGCCGGCGTTCTGCGTGGCGGGCGAGCTTGTGCCGGCACGGCTCTGCGACTTGCCGCCGGCGATCTGCAGACCGATGCGGGCCAGGCCCTTGGCCATGCCGGCCGGATCCTGCTGAGCCGTGCCGGCGTTGTCCTCGGAAGCGGCGTTGTCGTTCGTCAATGCCGTTTCATCGGCGATCGCCGTGAACAGCCGGTCCAGCGGCGAGTCCGGCGAGGCGGCGGCCGAGAGCGCGATATATTGCGGCTTGTCCTTCAGCATCGCCTTGAATTTCAACTGGTCGAGAGCGCCGCTCCAGGCGGATGCGAATTCCTTGCCGTAGCGGTCGATGAGTTCGGGGCCGAGCTTGGGCAGGTCCTGGTCGATGCCGCCCTGCTCGCCGCCGCCGCCGAGAACCCATTGGTCGTCGACCAGCATCTGCGCGATGCGCGAGAGCTGCGGCAGGTAGAAGCGGTTGAAGCCGGCCCGGGTGTAGAGGCCGGGAACGTCAAGGTCGGAGAGCTCGCTGCCATCCATGCGTTCGAACAGAAGCTGCGCTTCCGGGCCGGCTTTCGCGGCAACGGAAAAGTCCTCGAGCCTCGCCG
>NZ_RZSC01000480.1:0-4626 GCF_003998155.1 Mesorhizobium sp. M1E.F.Ca.ET.063.01.1.1 | reverse complement strand
GTTCTGCAGTTGCGCGGCGTCGTCGCTGGTGCCCACGAGATCGACCGCCCCGGCCACGGCAAGCATCAGCGGCACCATGGCGATCGCGGTCGCCACCGCGAAATTGCCGCGCGTCGAAGCCCAGAACTGTCGGATCATGGAAGCATCCCTCGCCGTATACGGCAGAGTGATAAGCCAGCCGTCTCTACGAGCGATTTCCGAAAAAGATAAAATGCAGAAAATGCTAAAATAACAGGTTTATCCGTAGGTTACGCCTTAAGTCTGACGATGCGTGGGACCTAAGTCCGAATGCTTGTGCCACTCAGTCGTAAGTGCGCCCTCTGCGGTCTGACCGGCGCAAGTCGAGCAAAAAAATTAGCCAATCGTTTATCGACAGGTGTTGAACGTGATAGCCGGGATAGCTTGGGTGCGCTCGGCCATGGCCACATTCGGTCGAATTTTCAGAGACTTCTTCTCCCGCCGCCTGCAAAGGGGCGAGGGCGGCAATGTTGCAATCGTCTTCGCGTTCACTCTGCCGATCGTCGTCGGCGGTGCGGGGCTCGGTGTCGAGACGTCCTACTGGTACTATTCGAGCCTGAAGCTGCAGGCGACGGCGGACGCCGCCGCCTATGCCGGCGCGCTGGAAAAGATCCAGGGATCCGACACCGGGGCGATCACCACGGCCGCCACCCAGTCGGCGACCGATAACGGCCTGGGCAATGGCTCCATCACCGTCCACACGCCGCCCACCTCGGGGCCGAACACGGCCAAGAAGGCGGTGGAGGTTATCCTCAACCAGAACCTGGATCGGATGTTCACCTCGATCTTCACGCAGAGCAAGGTGCCGGAGCAGGCGAGGGCGGTGGCGCTCATCACCGACGCCTCCAAGGCCTGTGTGCTGGCGCTCAGTGCCTCGGCCTCGCAGGCGGCGCTCTTCTCTGGCAGCACCAACGTGAAGCTCAGCGGCTGCTCCGTCATGTCGGATTCGATCGCCCCCGATGCCATCAAGGTCCAGGGATCGGCCGGACTCCAGGCCGACTGCCTGATCTCGGTCGGCGGCATTTCGCT
Organism: Mesorhizobium sp. M1E.F.Ca.ET.063.01.1.1; assembly: GCF_003998155.1. Lineage (NCBI taxonomy): Bacteria > Pseudomonadati > Pseudomonadota > Alphaproteobacteria > Hyphomicrobiales > Phyllobacteriaceae > Mesorhizobium > Mesorhizobium sp. M1E.F.Ca.ET.063.01.1.1. Next base: position 3,579 of record NZ_RZSC01000480.1, on the reverse strand, counting down.
TAGCAATGCGGTGGTGACTGACCCCGCGACCTGCAAGGCCCCGATCACCAATGCGCTGCCGGCTGCCGATCCGTTCTCCAGCGTACCTGCGCCCGCGGCCAGCGGCTCCTGTCTGAACGACAACAAGCCGACGCTGGGCCCAGGGACTTACTGCAATGGCATGAACCTCAAGGGCAATGTCACGCTGTCTCCCGGTGTCTATGTCCTCGAGGGCAATTTGAAGATCAACGCCGGCGCGGTCATCCAGGGCGACGGCGTGACCATCTACATGGCCGGCAGCAACACCGTCAGCATGAACGGCAACGCCACGGTGACGCTGAGCGCGCCGACCTCGGGCACCTATTCCGGGGTGCTGTTCTACGGCGACAGGACAGGGACCACGGCGCAAAGCACCTTCAACGGCACCGCGGACTCGCTTTTGACCGGTGCCATTTATTTTCCCAGGCAACAGGTCAACTATCTTGGCAACTTCTCGGGCGTGAACGGCTGCACCCAGGTCGTGGCCGACACCATCCAGTGGTCGGGCAATTCGACCATCAACCAGGATTGCACGAGCCTCGGGATGAAGGATATCCCGGCGGCGCCGTCGGTCGCGATCGTCGAGTAGCGGCATGGGACCCGCGATCTCATTCCGCAAGAACCGCTCAGGCGCCGCCGCGGTGGAATTCGCGCTCGTGCTGCCGGTGCTGTGCACGGCTCTGTTCGGCGTCGCCGACGGCTGGTCCTACGTCACCAGCTCGTTGAATATGCGGGCCGGCGTGAAGACGGCGGCGAATCTGGTGTTAGCCGGCTCCTCCGACGACAGCGCCACCCAAGCCGCCGCGCTCGCAAGCTGGGACAACAAGCCCACCGACGCCGCGGTCACGGTGAACCGCACCTACAAATGCGGAACGACCGTGGTTGACCAGGCGACCCTGTGCGCCGGACCGAAGCTAAACTCGATCTACGTCCAGATCCAGGCGTCGGGCACCTGGGTTCCGCCCTTTGCCTTCGGCCCTTTCCCAAACAACACCGCGCTCGGCCATCAGCAGGTGGTCCGTGTCCGCTAAAGCAATTCCAGGAAAAGTGCGCAGCGGTTTTCCGTCCGGAATTGCGCCTCGATACAGGCAAAAAGCGAGGGCGTTTGCCTGCAATGCCTCAGGCGGCGCCGCCATCGAGTTTGCGCTCATTGTGCCTTTCCTGGTCATGCTGCTCTTCGGCATCTTCGCCTTCGGCTGGTCGATGAATGCCGACTCCAGCGTCCGCTATGCGCTGGAGGCCTCCGCCCGCTCGCTGCAGCTCAACAACACGCTGACCCAGGCCGACATACAGACGATCGCGACGCAGAAGCTGCAGGCGCTTGGCTTGCAGAACGTGAACGTCACGATCACCACCGATCTGCCGAGCGGCGGCTTCTGCATGGCGCATGTGAACGCCAGCTATGCCTTCGTGATCAACTTCCCCTATTTCAGCGACTTCCCGATCAACTATTCGACGTCCGTCACCGTGCCGCTGATCGGCAGCTAGGGGAAATCCAGCGAGAGTATATAATGATATATACTGGCATCGGCTCGGGATGTCTGAAATCAAAACCGTTGGCGCGCCTCGCGCTCAAGTACTCCCGGTGCTAGTAGATGGCGTCCACAACCAGTGCGATATTTCTCCAAAAAAGCGCGGTATAACAAGGAGATGAAGCCCTCTGTGGACGCAGGCTGAGTGGGGCTGGGCCTATGGTCCGACGGGGTATGGGCCTTCATTGTTCCAGAGGGCCGATCTCGATTTGGGCCAAATATTATCGTGAGATTTCAATGGCTTAATGCATTCTCTAGGTTGGAGATGAAGGTATTTCCCAGGTCGCTCCCTTGCCGCGACTGATTTTGACTAAAAGTTACTCCAAGCCGTTAGGGAATTCTCATATGAGGCGATCTAGCGGTTGGGCATTGGTGGCGATCACCTGCGGAGAAACATTATGACGATCCGAAAGACACTTCTGGCCTCACTGGCCGTCCTGGCACTCGCGACTGCTCCGGCGCTTGCCGGCGCCGGCGGCAACGGTGGTGGCAATGGCGGTGGTCACGGCAACAGCGGCGACCACGGCGGCGGCAACGGTAAAGGCGGCGGCAACGGCGGCGGCAAGGGCAACAGTGGCGCAACGCACGGCAAGGCATCGGCTCCGGGCCAGTTGGCGAAGTCGCAGGACGACACGACCGACGACGTCACGGATGACACGCCCGCGACGCCGAAGGAAAAGAACCTGCATGCCAAGCTCGGCCGGCTGAACTCGCTGCAGCGCAACATCAACGCTTACATGAACTCCAAGAGCCCGAAGTTTGCGGCCATCCAGGCCTATGTGACTCAGGCGGCGGCAGCCAAGAACGCGCAAGCCGCGGTTGACGCGGCAACCCAGGCCGTGGCCGATGCCCAGGCCGCGCTCGACGACCTGAATGCGCAGATGACCGCGCTGCAGGCGGACCCGAACGCCACCCAAGAACAGATCGACGCTTTGCAGGGGCAGATCGATGACGCGACCACCGCGCTGAACGACGCCAACCAGGCACTCACCGATGCCCAGACGGAGGCTGCCAATACGCCCGCGCCGGACGACGCGACGTTGGACGCAGCCCTTGCCGACATGGCCAACAAGCCGGTCGACGCCGAAGTCACCGACTGGGCCAAGGGCGTGCTGGCCGACAAGATCGACCAGGCAGCCGCCGCGACGACGACGCCGTAAGGCGCGAAGCGGCAAACCTGCCAGAGGGTGAAACTGTCATGCCGCCGGGCCTCGCCCGGCGGCATTTTGTTTTGGCGGGCGCACGCCGGGCATGGTCGCGTGCCTTCGCGCCCCTCTGTTCCGCCAGCGCCTGAAACATTAGCGAGCTTGCTGGCTCCGCCCGGCACCGCCCGCGATCCACACCAAAATCCACAGCCGCTCCCTGCGCGTCGTGGCTAATATGCTTTGCAGCGTGTAGATTTAGCGGGTGAGGGTTTTTCAGGGCATTGGGAGGACAACAAAATGCCACGGGTTTCGGAACTTTTCTTCAAGACGGCCATCGTGTTTCTCATCCTCGGCATCGCCGCTGGGCTGCAGATGGCGATTTCGGGCGATCACGGCGCCTTCCCGGCGCATGCTCACATCAACCTTCTCGGATGGGTCACCAGCGCGATCTTCGGCGGCTACTATGCGCTCAATCCGGCCAAGGCCGAGCGCCGGATCGCCATGATCCACTACGGCCTCTATACGGTGGGCATCGTGATTATGCTGCCGGCGCTCTACTGGATGCTGGCGGGGGGCCATCCGGAGATCGAGCCGGTCGTGGCGATCGGCTCGCTGATCGTCGCTGCCGCCGTGCTTGTCTTTGCCTTCATTGTGTTCTCGGCTTCGCAGGCCGCCGTGCGCTCGGTCACAGCCGTCACCGCACGCTGACGTCGCGCCGGCAAGCGCGTCGCCTGAATCCGCTTTTGGGCGACGCGCTTTACGGCAGCAGGCTGGGGAACAGCCGTGAGATCAGCGTGTGGATAATGCCGTCCCGCTCGAACGGGCCGGGCAGCTTGGCGGGGCTGGCGTCTTGCTTCGTCTCGTGCGTCGAGCGGGCTTGGGTG
>NZ_RZSC01000047.1:0-18046 GCF_003998155.1 Mesorhizobium sp. M1E.F.Ca.ET.063.01.1.1 | reverse complement strand
ACCATATAAGGCGCATGCTGATCTGCGAGCCGCGCGGCGGCGTTGCCCGCCACGTCAATCTTCTGGTGCAATCGACGCGTGAGGATTGCGTCGCCGGCGCCATCATCATGGAACCGACGGAATACCCTCCGATGTCCGGCTCCAACACGATTTGCGTCGCCACGGTGTTGCTCGACACCGGCATGGTGCCGATGAACGAGCCCGAGACGCGCTTCAAGCTCGACATGCCGGGCGGTGTCATCGAGGTGCGCGCCGAATGCCGTGACGGCAAATGCCTGTCGATAACTTTCCGCAACGCGCCCGCCTTTGCCGAACGCCTCGATGCCGACATCGAAGTCGAGGGGCTGGGAACGCTGAAGGTCGATATCGCTTATGGCGGCATGTTCTACGCGATCGTCGATGCCAAGGCGCTCGGCTTCTCGGTCGTTCCCGACGAGGCGCGCGACCTGGCGGTGGCCGGCGAGAAGGTTCGACGCGCCGCGCGCGAACAGCTCGATGTCGTCCATCCGCAGTTCGACAATGTGCGCGGTGTGTCGATCGTGCAGTTCGCGATGCCTTTCCAGGGGCCTGGCAACGTCACCCGCAACACATGCATCGTTTCGCCCGGACGATCGGACCGCAGCCCGACGGGAACCGGCACCTCGGCCCGCATGGCCGTGCTTCAGGCCCGTGGCTTGATGGGCGTCGGCGACGTTCTGATCCATGAATCGATCATCGGCTCCCGCTTCACCGGCAGAATAGTTGAACTGACCGAAATCGCCGGTCGCAAGGCGATCGTTCCGGAGATCACCGGCAGGGCGTGGATCACTGGCGAGCACAACTACTATCTCGATCCGACGGACCCGTACCCGCAGGGCTATGTGCTGTCGGACACGTGGGGCACGTCGACCTCGGTGACGCAGTAGGCGTCATCTGGGGAGCCGGCGCCGGCCGAGCGAACTGGCCGAACGAGATCAATGAAGGTTGCAACATGCCGCTTGTTGAGATCGATCTCTATCCCGGCCGCTCACCAAGTCAAAGGCACGAAGTGGCGGAGACCATAACGCGTGTATTCATGGAAAAATCGGAGACGAGATAATCGGCGAGCGAGACATGGGTAGTCATGGAACGACGCTCATCGTATCCGATCCGGGCGGGAGTATCATTCATCTCTGGAAGCGCGCCTGAGGCTCCCCCAGGCAGGCAAGAAACTTATGAGGTTTAGCGTGCGGATCGATCAGAAGGCATCCGGCGTATTCGCCATCGCTCCAACGCCGTTCGCATCGAACGGAGATATCGATTTCGACTCGATCGACCGGTTGGTGGATTTCTACGCCAAAGTCGGTTGCACGGGTATTACTGCACTGGGAATCCTGGGCGAAGCGCCGAAGCTGGACGCCGACGAGACGCTTGCGGTTGCGCGTCGGTTCATTCGCCGTTCGCCTATTCCCGTCGTGATCGGCGTATCTGCGCCGGGGCTGGCTTCCATTCGCTCGCTGACCCGGCGCGTCATGGACGAAGGGGCGGCAGGAGTGATGATCGCGCCTCCGTCGCCGCTTCGCACTGACGAGCAGATCGTTTCCTATTTCGCGAACACCACTGAAGCGATCGGCCCGGAAGTGCCCTGGGTTCTTCAGGACTATCCACTTACGCTGACCGTCGTCATGACCGTCAATGTGATTTCGCGGATCATTACCGCCAATCCGTCATGCGTCATGGTCAAGCACGAAGATTGGCCAGGGCTGGAGAAGATCTCGGCGCTTCGCAAGCTGCAGCGCGAAGGCACCATGCGTCCGGTATCCATCTTGTGCGGCAATGGCGGCATGTTCCTCGACTTCGAGATGGAACGCGGAGCGGATGGCGCCATGACCGGCTATGCCTTCCCCGACATGCTGGTGGATTTTGTCCGCCTGTCGGCGCTTGGCGAGCGTGGAGCGGCCCACGACCTGTTCGATGCGCATCTGCCGCTGATCCGCTACGAGCATCAGCAGGGCGTTGGGCTGGCCGTGCGCAAATATCTGCTCAAGCGGCGGGGGATCATCCGCGACGATGCGATGCGGGTTCCTTTCACCAAAATGTCGCCGGCCGCCGCGGACGAGGTCGAATATCTGCTTTCCCGGGTGGCAAGGCATGACACCCGGGCATCGTTTTAAAGCATATCTCCCGAAAGTGGGAACCGGTTTCGGGACAAAGACATGCGTAAAATCAAAAACCTAAAGCGCACGGAGCGAATCTGGAAGATCGCGACGCGCTTTAGACGCGCGGTGCCATCAGGCGTCTCGCGTTGCCGGGATTCGCGGATCTGCCCTCAAAGGGCGTCAAGTCGAATTCGAAACACGATGCCCGCGTCGGTGAAAGGCGTCCGCGATAGCATCTATGCCGGCTTGGCGGGATGAATCCGGTGGCTTACGAGCGCCGGTCCTGAAGGCGGTTCCAGGCATGCATGCTGTTGGCGACCTGCACCGCGATCGGATGGAACGGAACCGGTTTCATGGCCGTGACCGGCAGCGGCATTTGTCCGTCGCTGCGCCGGCCTGCGGCACCAATGAGTGCGCGCAGGTGCTGCGGCCGGATGGTTCGATCATTCCCGGGCTTTACGCCACCGGGCTTGCCATGGCCAACCGATCGGCACGCGCGCGGTGGGCGCTGGCACGACCCTCGGCCCCAACATGACCTGGGGCTTCATTGCCGCCGAAACGATCCTCCACCAGAACCGGTGAACGGTTCGGCCGGCGCGCTATTTCGCTGGCCGGGACGGCTTGGGCGATCGCAACAGCAGCGCCAGAGGCACGAGCACGGCGGTGGCGATCGCCGTGTAGCGGAAGACGTCGACATAGGCGAGAAGCGTCGCCTGGCGGCCGATGAGTTGGGCGATCCAGCCGACCGCTTGCGCTTTGGCCTGGACGGCAGGGGAGCCTTGGGCAGTGAAAAAGTCGCCGACCTGCCGCAGCGTCTCCTGGTACATGGACGATGACTGCGCAGTGTTTGCGACCAGGTTGGATTGATGCAACTGCGCATTCTGCGCGATCACCGTATTGGTCAGCGAGACGCCGATGCTGCCGCCGATGTTGCGGGCGACGTTGATCAGCGCGGAAGCCTGGTTGGTCTTCCTCGGCGGCAGGCCGAGATAGGCGGCCGTCGAGATCGGGATGAACAGGAAGGGCAGGCCGACCATCAGGAAGACGCGGGCGAAGGCAAAGAAACTGAAGCTCGCATCCGGCGCCAGCGACGTCAGATGCCAGAGCGCTATCGCCACCGCCGACATGCCCATCATGATCAGGTATTTCGGCTGCACGAAACCGGAGGCAAAGCCCGAAATCGGCATCAGCATCAGCATGGCGATGCCGCCCGGCATCATCGAAAGCCCCGACAGCGTCGCGGTATAGTCGAACGCGGTTTGCTGCAGCTGCGGTATGAGCTGGGTCGTGCTGTAGAGCACCGCGCCCACCGCCATCATGACGAGGAACGATGTGCCGAACTGGCGCATGAACAAGAGCCGCATGTCGACGATCGGATCGCGACGCGTCAGCTCCCAAGGAATCAGGATAAGCAGCGAGACGGCGGAGATCACCGCGAAGGTGGTGATGAAGCTCGACGCGAACCAGTCGTTGCGCTGGCCCTCGTCGAGGAAGACTTCCAGGCATCCGAGCGCCAGCGTCACCAGGATGAAGCCGACCCAATCCACCTTGAGGCCGTCTTTCAGCCTCTCCCGGCGTTCGCGTTCCAGCACGTCCGGCTCGACCACCAGCCATTGCACGAGCGCCAGCGAAAGAATGCCGAAGGGGACATTGATGAAGAAGATCCAGTGCCAGGAAAAATTGTCCGTCAGCCATCCCCCGATCGTCGGGCCGACCGTCGGCGCGACGATGACGGCAATCCCGTAAAGGGCGAAGGCCTGCGAGCGCTTTTCGGGCGGGAATGTATCGGCAAGGATCGACTGCTCGCTCGGCGCCATGCCGCCGCCGCCAAGCCCCTGAAGGATGCGGAACAGGATCAGCATGTCGAGACTGGGCGCCAGGCCGCAGAGCAGCGACGCGCCTGTGAAGGTGGCGACGCACAACATGTAATAGCGCTTGCGGCCGATGACGTCGGCCAGCCAGCCGCTGATCGGAATGATGACCGAGTTGGCGACGAGATAGGTGGTGATGACCCAGGTGCTCTCGTCCATCCCGGCGGCAAGACTGCCGGCAATGTTGCGCAGCGCGACATTGGCGATCGCGGTGTCGAGCACCATCATGAAGGTCGCGATGGAAACGACGACCGCGATGAGCCAGGGGTTGCGCCCGCCGGCGGCGGAGCGGCTTTCGCCGCCACGGGCTATTGCAGCATCCGTCATCGTACCTTGACCGTCGGCACCACCGACATGCCCGGACCGAGATAGACCTCCGGCGGCTGGTCGAAGACGATCTTGACCGGCACGCGCTGGACGACCTTGACGAAATTGCCGGTAGCGTTCTCGGCGGGCAGAAGGCTGAAGGCGGTGCCGCTGCCGGCCTGCACGCTGTCGACACGGCCATGGAAAGTCTTTTCCGGATAGGCGTCGATGGCGATGTCGACCGGCTGGCCCGACCGCATCAGGTCAAGCTGCGTCTCCTTGAAGTTCGCCTTCACCCAAATGTCCTTCGGAACGAACATCATCAGCACCTGGCCGGGCTGCGCATAGGTGCCTTTTGCAACGGTGATGTTGGTTGCCCGGCCGGCGGCCGGGGCCACGATGGTGGTGCGTCTAAGCGTGGTCTTGGCCTGGCCCTCGCTGGCTCTTGCCTGCTGCAGTTTGGCTTCGGCGCTCTTGCCCTGCGCCTGCAGCACGGCGAGCTGGCTTTTCGCGGCCTCGGCATTGTCAGTCGCCGTGTCGAGGGCCGCCTGGTCCTGGCGCAGGGTTGACGCCGCCTGCTGTGCCTGCTGCTGAGTGGCGGTGCCCCGGGCCAGAAGCTCGCGGTTGCGCTGGTCCTCCGACTTGGCGAATTCCAGCGCCGCCTGCGCTTGGGCGACCTGCTTGTGTGCCGCATCGATCTTGGCGTTCTGCGCCTCGGTCTGGGCCTCGACATTGGTGATCTCGGCCTGCGCAGCCGCCACGCTGGCCTGCGCCTGCGTGAGCGAAGCCTGGTAGTCGCTGTCGTCGATGCGAAGCAGGACCGCGCCCGCCTCGACGGGCTGATTGTCGGTGACTGCCACCTCCGTGATGCGCCCTGAGATTTCGGCGCCGACGGTTACCGTGCGCGCGTCGATGAAGGCATCGTCCGTCCATTCGTAGTTGCGCGCGTTCAGCCACCAGAGCGCCGCGCCTGCCGCAACCAGCAGCACGACAAGAAGGACGGTGCCCGCCGTGGCAGGATGCCGTTTGATGGACCCGAACAGGCCGCGTCGCTTGTCTTGCGGAGCGCCGCCATCTTCGGCCGAAGCGTCGGCCTTATCCGGCGAGGTATCGGGCCCTGCTCCCCTTCGGGTGTCGGAGCGCTGCGGGCTTTTGTCTCGTTTTTCGGAACGACGCGTCTGCTGCTGCGTCTCGTCCACGGGTTCGGCAACTGGAGAATTCGTATCCACCGGCATGCCTTTCGATCGAAGTATTTGTTCTTATGCAGTTCCGGATGGAAAGCCGCCGCGCACCTTTCCTGGATTGCTCGCATGGGAACCTGCGCGGCGCCGCCGCGCATCACCAAGCCGAGGGTCAACCTCCCGCACGCGGAAAGGTTCCTCGATGGTCAAACCGGCCTGCCTCGCTTGCCAGCGGGCGCAGGGACCTCCTTGTTCGGTTTCGGCGAAGCAAAAGACAGAAAGCGCCGGGACCCATCGCGTGGGCAACCTATGCCGGCCACCGTTTCGCTCGCGAGCTGGACGAACCCGATATCGGCGACGCTCTGCCTTTCCGGCGGGAGGTGGCGGCGCTGGCGGCGGACTAGGCGTTGGAGCTCGATTACGCCGTTCTGCAAGGCGCAAGGTTGCGATTGCGAGGTCCGGCGGCTATGCCGGGGCCCGAGATAGCTGACAGGAAGGTGTAGCCGATGAAAGTCCTTTCCACGTCCAAATCGCATGGCGGCGTCCAGGGCGTCTACTCGCATGCCTCGCAGGCTTGCGCCTGCGACATGACCTTTGCCGTCTTCGCGCCGCCCCAGGCCGCCGAAGGCCATGTGCCGGTCCTTTGGTACCTGTCGGGCCTCACTTGCACGCACGCCAACGTCATGGACAAGGGCGAATACCGCCGCATGGCCGCCGAGCTGGGGCTCGTCATCGTATGCCCCGACACCAGCCCGCGCGGCCCTGATGTGCCGGACGAAAAGGACAATTGGCAGTTCGGCTGCGGCGCCGGCTTCTACCTCGACGCCACGCAGCCGCCTTATGCGAAAAACTACCGCATGTACTCCTACGTCACCGAGGAATTGCCGGCGCTCGTCGCCGCGAATTTTCCGGTCGACATGTCACGCCAGTCGATCTTCGGCCACTCGATGGGCGGGCATGGCGCGCTGACGATCGCGCTGAGGAACCCCGAGCGCTTCCGGAGCTGCTCGGCTTTCGCGCCGATCGTGCAGCCGACGACGGCGGGCTGGTCTCGGCCGGCATTCGAGAAATATCTGGGACCGGACGAAAGGAGCTGGCGCGCCTATGACGCCACGCTTCTCATCGAGGATGGCTGTCGTTACGGTGAGCTGCTCGTCGACCAGGGCACGGCCGACGGCTTCCTGCAGGATGGCTTGCGCCCATGGCTGCTCGAGGACGCCTGCAGGAAGGCGGGCATCGCGCTGACGCTGCGCATGCAGGAAGGCTACGACCATTCCTACAACTTCATCTCGACCTTCATGGACGACCATCTGAAGTGGCACGCGGCGCGGCTGGCGAGGTAGCGGAAGCAAGCCGGCGCCGGCGGTAAGCTTCAGATCAGAATCTCGGCCCCGCCACCATCCGCGCGACCCGCGCCATGTCCGCGCTCATCTCGCGGTCGTCGTCGAGCGGGGCGACGAGCGCGCGCACGGCGGCATAGCTGCGTTGCGGGCCTTCGCCCATGCTGTCGACCACGCCGCGCAATTCCACGCCTGTCGCCGCGAAAATCAGTTCCATCGCAACGAGGTAGCGCAGGCGCTCGATGATGCCGGCGGTCTTGGCCACCACCCGGGGCGCCATCGACGACTGGTCCTCGATGCCGTCCGAGACCGCGAGCGGGCTGAGCGACATCGGATTGGCGAGGTGCCGGATCTCGGCCTCCAGTGCCGCGACCGGTTTCTGCAGTTCCGCGTAGCCCTGGCGGCTCCCGCCCCTGGCCGACAAGAAGCGCGGCAGTTCCGCCACCGTCGGCGACATCAGCTTCATCGAGCGGTTGGCGGTGGCGACCGCGCAATGCGCCAGAGCCTGGCCAAGCTGTTCCCAGGCCAGCGTGAAGGCCGTCAGGTCGAAATTGCCGTTTGAAACCACCCGCTCAGCCGCCGGCAGGATCACCGGGTTGTCGCCGGAATGGCCGAGCTCGATCTCCGTCGCCAGCCTGGCCTGCTCGAATGCGTTGAGCAGGCCGCCCCACACCTGCGGCACGCAGCGGAAACTGAGCGGGTCCTGCAGTCGCCGCGCGGCGGTCTCGTGCCAAAGCCCGCTTCCGGACAGTTCCGCCCTGAGCCGCGCGCCGATCTCGCATTGCCCGAATGCCGGCCGCGCGGCCAACGCATCCTCGTCGATTGCCTTGAGGGTGGAGCGGAACGCCTCGTAGTTGAGGGCCACGGCCGCCAGCGACCAGTCGATGAGGCAGGCGACGTCTTCGAGCGCCAGGCACGCGGTTCCGGTGGAAAGGCTGTTCGCCACGATAATGGCGTGGCCGTCCTTTTCACGCAGGTCGAGCGGCTCGAGCCCGGCAAGCTTCAGCGCTTCGGCCGCCGGCATGATCCTGCCCTGGAATTCGGCCTCGCCGTCGCCGCCGAGCGCCCTCGCCATATGCCCGAGAGGAGCAAGGTCGGCCGCCCCGATCGATCCCCAACTGGGTATCACCGGGTGGACACCGGCGTTGAGCGCCGCAAGCAGGCCCATGACAACCCGCTCGGAGGCGCCGGTGCCGCCGGCGGCCATGCCGCAAATGCGCGCCGTCATCAGCGCCCGCACCGCCTCAGTCGGCAGGGCCGGGCCGGCGCCCATCGAGTGGCTGAGCGGCACGCTGTGCTGGAAGGCGATCAGATCGGCCTCGGCAAGCGGGGTGTCGACGCAGGCGCCAAGGCCGGTGGTGACGCCATAGAGCGGCTTGCCGAGCTGAGTAAGGCGCTCGATGAGCGCGCGGCTGGCGCGGATGCGACGCATGGCCTCCTCGCCCAGCACGAGGCGGGCGTTGCGCCGCGCGATCTCGGCGACATCGGCCGCGCTGAGCGGCCTGGCGTCAAGGACTATCACCCTGGCTGTCATGTCCTTGCATCTATCCCAAGATCGGTGCCGCGCAAATGTGCCACGCCGCTCCTCGACACGGCGCAGTGTCATTGCGGCGCCTGTGCCTCTGGAGTATTTTAGAACTTGATTGGATGAGACGCACGACCGCCGTCGTTATGGATGCGGTCTGCTTCGATCCCGGCAGATTGTGAACTCTTTAACAGACCTCGGCGCCGCAAGCTGCATTGCTGTGGCCGACAGGTCATAGCAGTTAAGGATTTGCCATGCTGCGATGCTGCGCGTTCCTTGCAGCCTTGATCCTCGTGAGCTTCACGGCGTTCGAAGCCCATGCCGATCGCCGGGTTGCCTTTGTGATCGGCAATTCCGAATACCGCGACATCCCGGCCCTCAAGAACCCGGACAAGGATGCCGAGGATGTGTCGAACACGTTCCGGCTGGCCGGCTTCGACGTGTTCGTCGCCAAGGACCTCACCAAGCTTCAGTTCGAGGAGCAGTTCCGCAACTATCTCGCTGCGGCGGACGGCGCGGATTTGGCGGTCGTTTATTATTCCGGCCACGGCTTTCAGATCGGCGGCGAGAATTTTCTCATCCCGGTCGACGCTTCGCTGAAGGCTGCGGCCGACATAGAGGTCCAGGCCATCAAGCTCGACGACGTGCTGGAGCAGATGCGCTCGAAATCGAAGATCCAGGTGATCATCCTCGATGCCTGCCGCAACAATCCGTTTCCGCGCAAGGACTATTGGCTGCGGGACCAGCTGATCGCGGCCGGCGGCAGCGGCCTTGCGCAGGTGAAGAGCTCCTTGAATACGCTGATCGCCTTCGCCACCGAGCCGGGCTCGGTCGCCTATGACGGAACCGGCGACCTCAGCCCCTTCTCGTCCGCCTTTTCCCGCCGCGCGCTGGCGCCCAACCAGGAGATACGCACGGTGATGGCGGCGGTGCGTCGCGACGTGGTCAAGGCCACTGACGGCAAGCAGGTCCCGTGGGAAAACTCCTCGCTGATCGACGAGGTCGTGCTGATGCGCCGCGCCAGCCGCCCCGCGCTGCCGCCGGTGCTGGAAAAGGTCGTGCCGTCGGGCGTCGGGCCCGTCGCGCTGGACCTGCCGGAACCGGTCGATGTCGACGGCGGTGCAATCACCGTCAGCATCGAAAGGCCGCCGGCGCTTGGACGCCTGATGCTGGACGGCAAGCCTGTCGCAACCGGCGAGCCGATTGCCGGCAAGGACCTGCCGCGCCTCCAGATGGACGTGCCGAAGGGCTCCGGCGCGCAGGAAGAGGTCGACATGCTGGCCTATGCCACGCGCGACAATTGGGGCGGCGGATCCCAGGGCATCCTGGTGTTCCGCGTCAAGAATGGCGAGGGCGCCGAGGGGCAGCAGCTCGTGGCCTCGCTCGAGGCCGAACAGAAGCAGCAGGTGCTGGAGCGCGGCATCCACATCACCGGCGCCGCCGAGGCGATCGAGAACCGCGACATCAGCATTCCGGTCGGTGTCGGCCCGGTTCCGCTGAAGCTGGATTTCCCGACCAAGGATCCCGCGGTCAGCCTGAAGCTCGCGAGCTATCCGGCAACGGGAACGCTGTCGCTGCCGGATCGAACCCTGACTCCGGATTCCAGCCTGATGGCCGATGAGGTCGACCACTTGCGCTACGAACCCCAGATAGGTGAAGCCAAACCGCTCATAGTCGGCGTCGAGATCAGGGCTGACAACGCTTCGTCAAAGCGGGCGACGATGAAGCTGTCCCCAAGCGTCGAGCCCTGCGACAGAGAGGCTGGCGAGCCTCTCGATTTGCAAGGTGTCGTCCCCGGCCTGCTGCCGAATGAAATCAGCAGCAACGCCGTGGACGTCTGTCGGGCGGCGGTGAAAGCCTATCCGGACGTCGCCCGCTTCCGTTACGAGCTCGGGCGGGCGCTGCTTGTGGTCGGCAAGGTCGACGAGGCCAAGAAGGCGATCCAGGAGGCTGCCGACAAGGGGCATGTCCGCGCCGTGTTCGAGCTTGGCTATATCGCCTCGTCGGGCATAGGGACGGCCGTCGACCCCGCGAAGGCGAATGGCTTCTATTTGAAGGCATCTGACAAAGGCGATCCCTACGGAATGACCGCCTGGGGCCGGGCCTTGTTCAATGGTCTCGGCGTCCAGCGCGATACAGGCAAGGGACTGGACCTGCTGCTGAAAGCGGCTGCGATGGGACACACCTACGCCATGAACGATCTCGCCGCGATCTTCACGGAAGGTCGCAATGGCGTGCCAGCCGATCCGGCCCGCGCCGTGGCCTTCCTCAGGGCCGGTGTCGAGCGACAGGACATGTATTCGATGAACATTCTCGGCCGCAATTATCTCAGCGGCAGGGGCGTCGAGAAGGACCCGAAGCAGGCGCAATCGCTTTTCCAGAAGGCGATGGATCTCGGCCAACCCTATGCCCCTGCCAGTCTTGCACGCATGTACCGGGACGGCGTTGGCGTGGCGCAAAACCTCGACGAAGCGCAAAGGCTGTTCGAGTTGGCAGCCGCCCGCGGTGACTATTCCGGTGCGTATGACCGAGCGGCTATCGAGATGCAGAAGGGCGACAAGGCCGATCAGGCGGTTGCCGTCCGGTATCTCGCGTTCGCGGTTGGACTCGATCTTCGCAACGAATTGCCGAGCGCCCAGGCGACGCTGGCGCAGTTCCCGGCAAAGGCCAAGACGGCGGCGCTGAAACAGTTGCGTTCGGAACTCAAATCGAAAATCGCAACGAGCGGTTCGCTCGACGACCAACTGGTCAAGACGGCCAGGGCGGTCTGGGAACAAGCCAATCCGCGTCGGGATTTGTTCTGATCAACAAGGAGGCAATGGTGGGTTGGGCATCGAAACAGGCAATCACCGCAACAATCCTATCTGGCGTTTTGGCGGTCGCGGGGTGCACGACCGTGATGCCCAAGGTTGAGCCGACACCGACGGCGAAGCACAGGACGAAGGTCGTTCGCACGACGACCGCGCCCAAGGTCGTCAAGCGAAAGAAGGTCACCGCCAAGAAATTGGTCCAGCCGGTTCAGAATCAAACCACGCCTGTCATTGCGCCCTTGGGCGGCGGCGGTAACGGCGGCGGGGGCGGTGGCGGCTGGTGATAGGCTGCCGTTGACAGCAACATCGTTCCGGGTGGCCTAATAGGCGTCTGCCGCTTGCTGCTGCGCTTCCAATTCCGCCATCTCGATGCCCATTTCGACAAAGGCGGAGAGAACGGCAAAACGGTCCGCCAGCGATACCCGCGCCAGCCCGGCCAGGATCCCCGCGCTGACGGCATGGGCGGCTGGAAATCCGGCCGCCGCCTGGTCGATGGCCAGATTGCTGTCGCGCCAGCCAGCCGCCAGGGCGATCCAGGAAACGGGCGTTGCCGGCGGCACCTCCACGGCCTGGGCGACCGCCGCGCGATGGTCGGGGTTGCCGGGTTCGCCCACCCAGTCATGGACAAGCGCCAGCAATTCGAGGTCGTTGTCGCCGAGAAGCTCCGCAAGGTTGTTCAGGCACTCATGCGCCCACCAGACCCCGGCCCGCTCGGGCAGCAGATAAGCACAGAATGTGATTGCCTCTTCGGGGACGCGCCCGGCCAGCAGGGCGCGGCAAAACTCGATCGAGGGCTGGTCGGTGGGAGTGGCCTTCATATCACGAGCGATGGCAGGGCAAGCGCTGAAAAGATCCCGCGCCGTCCTGAACCGGAGCCTGTTGGCCATGGCTACCCGCCCTCACTAGGAATAGAGGTACTGAAACCCCGGCGGGGGCGCTGGTCAAGCCTCAACTTAGCAGACGCAGGCCGCTCTCAGCGTGTGTTTGTTCACAGACAGCCGCCGCGAAATTTGATATGGTTCATAGTAGCGAAATCCGCTCAAACAGGGAGTAATGGTCATGCGGTGGGCCAGTTCAGCCTTTGCATTGGCGGCCGTGCTTTTTTCGACGCACGTTTCCGCTGATCCGCTTCAGAAATCGGAAGACATCGTGAAGTTCTTCGCCGGCCAGGGCAAACTCGGCGCGTCGCGCGGGATTTGCGTCGGCACCGAGGAAGAGTGCAAGAGCAAGAACGAAAAGAGCGCGGCTCCCAACAAGACCGGGCTCGACATGATGATCAATTTCGCGTTGGATTCCGCCCAGCTCGACCAGACCGCGCGCACCGAACTCGACGAGTTCGCCAAGGCGCTGAGGGACAACCGGCTGAGCACGTTCAGCTTCGTCGTCGAAGGCCACACCGATGCTTCCGGCTCGGATCGCTACAATCAGGACCTGTCGCAAAGAAGGGCGCAATCGGTGGCCGCCTTCCTGACGGCGAACGGGGTTCAGGCTACCCGTCTCGAAGCGATCGGCGTGGGCAAATCGCACCCGCGCGTCGCCAACCCCTACGATCCGGTCAACCGCCGGGTGGAGATGCGGATCAGGACGGAATAGAGGCGCCGGCACAAGTCACCGCTCGGTACACGGCGATCGACGGGAGCCCAGCCACGACAGGCGGGGCTCCCGTTTTCATCAGGGCTTGTTGAGCACGCCGCCCACCGCGACACCGGTGCCGAAGATCAGCGCCTTGGTCAGGAAGTCGTTGTTGTCGTTCGGCGGCGGGCCATCCTCACGAACCACGGTGTCGCTGTTGCGCCTCCGCTGGACAAGCTGCTGTTTCCTGCGCGGCTTCTCGGCCACTGGCTTCAGCGTGCGGGTCTTCTGCACCACCGGCTTCTTCGGTGGCGTGATGCGCGCCTGATCGGCGGCATTCTTGGCGCGTATAGCATCCATCATCGGGTCGGTCTGGATCGTCAGGAACGCCAGTTGCGCGCGTGTCAGATAGGTGGTCTGCGGCAGGCCGTTCTTGCCCTGCCAGACGCCGATCGCCTGGCGCGTCTTCGGACCAATATTGCCGTCGACCTGGCCGAGTTCGTTGCCAAGGGCCTCGATACGAAGCTGCAGGTCGATGCGGCCGTTCCGGTCGAGCCCGATTGCGCCTTCCGTCTGCTCGGTGCCCGGCGTCTGCTTCATCTCGTCGGTGATGCCGACGGAGGTGCGCACGGCCGAGCCGGCATTGGCCTCATTCGTATCGAGGGCCGCGACCTGCTTGCTGCCCGCCTTCGGGTCCTTCAGCTGATCGATGTTGAGCTTGGCCACCGTGGCGAAGCGCCCGTTCGGGAACTGTTCGAGATAGGCTTCGTAGAACGGGATGGCATTCTTCTTCGAAGCCTCGTCCCAGAGGCGCTGCTCGACTTCCCAGGAAGGCGGTTCGCTGGCCACCGGAGCGGGCGCAGGCGCCGCCGTCGTCTTGGCTGCGTCGGCGACGGGTGCCGCGACGGGCGCGGCCTCTACCGCCTGCTTGCCAAGGAAAACCTCGCGCCCCAGCGATGCATTGTGCCAGGGCCGCTGCCGGCCTTGTGTGGCTTCGGTCACCTCGCCGCGCACACGCGTCAAGGCGCTCTGGATCTCCACGCCGGGTTCGGTCAGGTGCTTGGCCAGAGCCAGCGAATAAGGGCTGTCGACGCCGTTGCCGTCGAAGGCGATCGCGCCGGGATCTGTCGCGTAGGCGATGAGCACGCCGCCCGTGCCGACGCCGTCGGCCTTCGCTTCGACCGGCGCAAGGCCGGCGCCGAGCGAGCGGCTCTTCGGCAATGAGGCAGCCAGCGTTCTTGCCAGCGGATTGTCGCGGCAGGCGTCGAGGATGATGACGCCGACGGCCGGGTCGGGCGGCAACGCCGCCATGAACTCGTCGATCTGCACCGTGCGGGTCTTGAGGTAGGCCGGCGACGTCAATTCGGCATCGACCGGGATCAGGTAGTTCTTCCCGTCGACCTGCATGCCGTGGCCAGCATAGAAGATGACGGCGAGGTCGGCATTGTAGGATTCCTCGGTGAACCGGCTGATCAGGCTGTGCATGCCTTGATTGTCCTGGTCGACGCCTTCGATCACTTCGAAGCCGGCATTGCGCAGCGTCGAGGCGATGAGCTGCGCGTCGTTGGCCGGATTCGGCAAAGGCACGGCATTGACATATTTGCTGTTGCCGATGACCAGCGCGACGCGCTTGGCGTCGTGCGTGGCGGCCTGGGCGCCGAACGCGGCGAGGAAAAACAGGATAAATCCACTCACAAGGACGGCAAACGGTTTCATGGATCAGCCCTCCGCCCCTCAGGGGCGCTATCGATGTCTGCACATGCTGAATTCCGCTGGCGACAAAGTCGCTTCTGCCAAAAATGGCTCTTGAGCGTATGTGATCCCGGCCACAGTTTTGGTTCACAAAAAAGTTTGCAACCACACGCTAATCTACCATTGGCGGCATCGAAAACCAATCTGCCCGGCGGTTGGCCGCGGCCTCTCCTGGTTCGAAAGCCGGGATTAACCTGGTTCAAGCGTATTTTGAATCGAACCGATCAGCGCCGTTATTGCCTGCTTGTATTTTTCGAACTCCGGCGATGTCTGCCGGATTTGGGTCGTGGTCGTCTGCTGGCCTTGATCGGACGCCACGCGGGTCACCTTCTGACCCATCTTGCGTTCAGCCCAGTCGACGACGTAGCTGGCGGTCTTGCCGGTGAGGAACGGGTTGGCCTGGATGACGGCCGCTCCGAGGACCGCGTTCAATTGCGCGGAGCCCGGCGCCGCCAGCACCTGTGCCGCGCCTTCCATGCCCAGGAAATGGCAGAGATAGAGGCGCCCGGCGGTAATCTGGTGGCCGCGGGCGCGAAGATAGGCTTCGCCTTCTCGCGCCAGGTTGCGCACCATCTCGCGCGACAGCGTGGCGTCGTAGCGAAGCGCGAGCAGGTCCGCAGTCGACAGCGAGCGGGCAAGGTCGGGGCGATAGGTGTTCATCATCCGGATCCAGGTCTTGGTGATGAACTGTCCGGCGCCGGTCGCCGAGGACAGCGGGTTCTTGGCGCGCGCGCTGCCGCCGCTTTCGACATGGACGATGCGGTCGGTCAGCGTCTCGACGGCGGTATCGCCGGAACCACCGGACGCATAGGCGGCAACCGTGGTGACCGTCCCCAGCGGATCGATCGCCTCGCCGCCCTGGTAGAGCTCGAAATGAAGATGCGGTCCGGTCGAAAGCCCGGTGGTGCCGATATAGCCGATGACGTCGCCGGCCTTCACCTTGGTGCCGACGCCGCTCGCGATGGCGAATTTCTGCATATGCGCGTAGCGCGTCTCGCGCCCGTTGGCATGGGTGATCTTCACCAGATTGCCATAGCCGCCGCCGTCGCCCTGGAAGGAGATCTCGCCGTCGAAGGCGGCCATGATCGGTGTGCCGACCGGAGCAGCCCAGTCGACGCCTTTGTGGATTCGAACGGTGCCGAGGATCGGGTGCTTGCGCGGACCGAAGGTCGAGGTCATCACCCCATTGACCGGCGTGACCATGCCGTTGGTGACGGTCAGCGAACGAACCTCGTCATTGCCCGTGACGCACGCATACTGCCCGTCGCTCTGCTGGAAGACGAAACAGTCGAGGCTCTTCTCTGTGCCTTGAACGCCGACATAGAGGACCCGCCCGGAGATCTCGCCCTGGCCGCGCGGCGTCTGCGAGTAGATCAGCACCAGCTGCTGGTCCTCGCTGGCGAAGGCGTCGAGATCCTGTCCTCGCGACAGATACATGATCGCTTCGCCGATGACGCTGGTCGGAACCTTGTTGCGCGCGGCCGTCGAATAGATCGCATCGAGCAGGCGGTACTGCCGCTTGAGCCCGCCTTCGTCGGACGTGCCTGAATAGTTGAACAGGTCCTCGCGCACCCACGGGTCGACACCCGACACGAAGGCTCCCGCGGCGTTGCGCGTCAGCGTGCCGACATAGACGTTCCTGGCATAGATCGAGAGCTGCATGAGCGACATGGTCGTCGTCTCGCGGCTTGGCCTGAATCCGCGCATCGCGACGACATAGCCCGCCTCCAGGCTGTCGCGGTTGAACAGCGCCTTCAGCGCTTCGCCCGCGAGCTTGGCGTCGTCGGCGGAGAAATGCGCGTCGGCGACGACACTGTCGAGGCTGCGGTCGTTGAGGATTTTCACGAACGTGTCCCCGGTCGCCTCGAAGCGCTGGTACTCGCTGGTGACGGTCGCAACCGTCGTGTTGTTCTCGATCGCGGTCTTCTTGAAGGCGGGAAGCGCGGCCTCGCCCTGGTCGATGGTCTCGCCCCAGCCGGCCTCCGGGTCGTCGGCATCCGCCTTGGGCGTCGAACCGGCAGGGGCTTCGCTTTCGTCAGGCGCCGGCTGAAGGTCGTTCTCCAGATCGCCTTGCTGATCGTCCGCTGCGGCCGGAGCGGGCAGGGCGGCTTGCTGATCGTCAGGTGCCGTCGCCGGAGATTTCGGAGCGGTCTGCCGCTGTGCCTGGAAAAAGGCGAAATCCTCCTGCGTCGACGGAATCGTCGTCATGAATTTTTCGCTGGCGCTCAGCATCACGTCGGAGAGGACTTCGATCTGCGGCGAGGCTCCGGAACTGTCGAGATCGGCCGGGCGCGCGACCGTTTGGCCCTTGGTCGCGGTTTCCACGTCGGGCGCCAGCGTGATCCACATCGGGTCTCCGGCGAGGTCGATGATGGCCGGCACATAGACCGAGGCGTCGGGCGGGACGTCTTCCATGCCCTCGACAGGATGCAGTTCCTCGTCCTCGTCGCCGAACGACCAGTAGTTCTTGGTAAGGTAGAAGCCCGTCGCTGCTGAAGCGACGACGAGCGCCGCGACACCGGAAAGAACCCAGCGCCAGAGCCTGCGCCGGCGCTCGGCCAGGCGCGCCTGCTTCTTCAATTTGAAGCTGGTGTCGATGCTGTGCGTCACGGGCTGTTTCCGGTCAGGAAATACGTCCAGCGCACCTGCTCCTGCGTATCGACCTCGACGAAGCGCGCGGCGATATGGCCGCGCTGCCAGCATTCGTCGATGCCGCGTATCGAAAAGCGGCGCCGATCGATGCACATCTCGATTGATCCGTTGAGGATCGCATGGCCGAAGACGTCCGTCGCATAGATGTAGATGTAGCGGTTGGCCAGTTCCTCGCGGATGACGTTGACGCACTGGTTGGCGCCGATCG
Source organism: Mesorhizobium sp. M1E.F.Ca.ET.063.01.1.1 (assembly GCF_003998155.1). Taxonomy (NCBI): domain Bacteria; kingdom Pseudomonadati; phylum Pseudomonadota; class Alphaproteobacteria; order Hyphomicrobiales; family Phyllobacteriaceae; genus Mesorhizobium; species Mesorhizobium sp. M1E.F.Ca.ET.063.01.1.1. The sequence goes on along the minus strand of NZ_RZSC01000047.1, from coordinate 712 downwards.
TCCACCAGCCGTCCGTCTGGTCGGCATCATCGACCTTCTGTCCGACGGCGAGGTTGACGACATCGAGCGTCTGGTTGCAGACGGTGAATTCCGCATGCGCCTTGCTGGTCACAAAGATTGAGAGCGCCGCGCCGACAAGCGCGGCAAGCCATATTCGGTCACGCAGAGTGAGCCAACCACGGTTCCTGCGTAGCGGTGGCTGGAACAATGAATGCGGGCGGCGGAGTTCCATCGGCGTCCATGCCTATCCGCCAAGCCGGAAATATTTGGCGGTGGCGGAGAACTGCGCGCCGTCGGTCCCTATCTCCTCGAGGATCTTTGGCAACAGCTCCGAAGCCGGCGTCGGCCTCGAGAACACAGCGGCCTGGATGTCCCGTGGGCCGGTGATCGCCAGCATGATCTGCGGCACGGCCTTGCCGGCCGCCTTGTCGGCGGCGCCGAGGCCGATCGGGATGTTGAACGTCGCCTTGCCCGGTTGCGCCACCATGCGGTCGTCGAGGTTGAACGCGATGCCCTTGTGGTCGATCAGCATCACGTTGGAGATCAGCCCGCCGCGCGTCGCCAGCGTGCCGCTGATCGGCGAGCCGTCCGGCACGGACATCCGGTCGAGAACGAGCTGCGGCTTTTCCGCCCCGCTCCGGTCGAGGAAACGCAGGAACCTGGTCACCTCGCATTGCGGCTGGTCGATGAGGCGAACGCTGATGTCCGGCTC
>NZ_RZSC01000479.1:0-4629 GCF_003998155.1 Mesorhizobium sp. M1E.F.Ca.ET.063.01.1.1 | reverse complement strand
GGCGCGCTCGCGCTCTTGATATCATGGACCCCTGCCTCGCCGATGAAGCGGCCCGTCGCCTTGTCCTCGATCGCCCAGAAACCATAGCCAAGCAGCGACCAGAGCCCGGCATGACGCAGGAAGCGCAACCAGCTTTCCTCGCGGGTGCGCGGCTTGCCGCCGATGAAACGGGTGACCCCGGGGTCAGCCCACATGGCGACATAGGTCTCGAAATCGTCGAGCCTGTGCGGCCGCAGCACGGTCCGCGCCGTCTCCAGGATCGGCACACCGGCTTCCTTTGCAATGCTCATGGCATTCACCTCTGTTGAAGCGGCAGCGCTTAGCAAACCATCGCGTTCGAACAAGGGCCAGGATGACCGGAGCCATCTTCCAGAGGCAAGCAGGGTGACAGGCAGGCAAAACTGGACGGCCGGATTCAGCCGCGCCAGACCATGTTCATATAGACACCACCGAGCGCCAGTTCGTCGAGCATCTGGTCGAGCCGCTTCTGCCTCGTTTCCGGGCGTTTGGCGCGGGCGATCCAGCCGAGATAGTCGTTCCGCTGATAGTCCGGCCGCGCGTCATAGGCGGCCGTCAGTCCCCGCTCCGCAAGTACGGCTCGAACGTCTTCGGGCATCGGATTGAGGGCACGCTTCAGTCGGCTCATGGTTCCAAGCAATAGACTGTCGGCTGGTGGCGTCAACGACGCTTATGGTTAGCTTGCACATATGGGATTTGCCTCGCGATGCTACTCTGCAACCATTGAAAACTGATTCAACATTCGCGCTCTTCGATCGAGGAAGAACCATGGACACCACCGACCTTCTGCTGGCCATCCTCCATCACCTTCTGGTTTTCTCGTTGGCCGGCATCATCGGCGCCGAGGTCGTGCTGGTGCGCGGCGATTTGCCGGCGGCGACGCTCAAGCGCCTTGTCGGCATCGACCGCCACTACGGCATCATCGCCGCGCTGATCGTCATCGTCGGCGTCTGTCGGGTGTTCTTCGGGCTGAAGGGCTGGGAATTCTATGTCTACAACTGGGTGTTCTGGGCGAAGATGGCGGCCTTCATCATCGTCGGCCTGCTGTCGGTCATCCCGACCATGCGCTTCATCTCCTGGAACAGGCAGGCGGGCGGCGATCCATCCTTCTTGGTGCCGGCGGCCGAACTTGCCTCTGTGAAGAATTACGTCCGCGCCGAGGGCTTCATCTTCCTGCTCATCCCCGTCTTTGCCGCGGCGATGGCGCGCGGCTACGGCTACTAAACCTCCGCGGGAAAAGCCTCCTTCAACGGCGCGATCGGCACCAGCGGCGCCGGCACGTCGGTGGTCTTCTCCTTGGATTTGCAGATGTCGGCGATCACGCAGGCCGGGCAGTCGGGCTTGCGCGCCTTGCAGACATAGCGGCCGTGCAGGATCAGCCAATGATGGGCATGGCGCATATATTCGGCCGGGATGACCTTCAAGAGTTCCTGCTCGACCTGTTCCGGCGTCTTGCCGGGCGCCAGGCCGATCCGGTTGCCGATGCGGAAGATGTGCGTGTCGACCGCCATCGTATGCTGGCCGAAGGCGACATTGAGCACGACATTGGCGGTCTTGCGCCCGACGCCGGGCAGTTTGACCAGTTCGTCGCGGTCCTGCGGCACCTTGCCGGCATAGTCGTCGATCAGCGCCTTCGAAAGCGCGATCACGTTCTTGGCCTTGTTGCGCCAGAGCCCGATGGTGCGGATATAGTCGCCGATCTTGGCCTCGCCGAGCGCCAGCATCTTTTGCGGCGTGTCGGCTGCCGAAAACAGCGGCTTCGTCGCCTTGTTGACGCCGGCGTCGGTCGCCTGCGCCGACAGCACCACCGCGATCAGCAGCGTGAAGGCGTTGATATAGTCGAGCTCGCCTTTCGGCTCCGGCCGTTGCACACAAAAGCGCCGGAAGATCTCATGCACCTCGGCGGGCGTGTAGAGCGGGCGCGGTCCGCCCTTTCGGTACGGCGCCTTTGCTTTCGCGCCACCGCCTGGGGCGGAGGCTGATGGCTTTTTGACGGGTAAGGAATTTTTGGACTTGGGAGGCGCCATTCCCTTCCTATAATATTACCTCATGAGCGACACAAACGCCTCGTTCGAAGCCGATGAGCCATTCTTCCAGGCCCTGCTGACGCCGCATCGTTCCCTCGGCCGCACCGGCTTTCTGATATTGATGGGCGCGCTGCTGTTCGGCTGGGCGGTTACCGGCGCGATCTTCCTGGCGCATGGCGCATGGCCGGTTTTCGGCTTCTTCGGGCTCGACGTGATCGCCGTCTACATCGCCTTCCGCGTCAACTATCGTGCCGCGCGCGCCCGTGAGGAAATCTCGGTCTCGCGCACCAGCCTCGATATCCGCAAGACGGCGCCGTCGGGCCGCTTCGAGGACCATCGCTTCAACCCGTTCTGGGCGCGGTTTTCGATCGCCCGCCATGCCGAGATCGGCATCACCAACATGGCAGTGGAGGCGCAAGGCAGGAGTGTTTCGATCGGCGGCTTCCTCAACCCGGATGACCGCGAAAGTTTTGCGACGGCCTTTTCGCGCGCGCTGGCGACCGCCAAGGCGCGCTGAGTTCGAACCCTTCAAAACCGATATCGCAACAGCCTGCCGATGTTGCGCAGGGCGGGAACGTATTTCCAAAGGCGAACGAACAGTCTCGCTCGCCAGCCCATGCGAACCGCGTGTTCCGCCTTGTAGGCCGGGATCTCCTCGACGAACCGCAGCTTCGGGACGGCTCGCTCCAGCTCGTGAGGGTCCTCGATAGCCCAGTGGACCTCGGCGCCCGTCGCCTTGATGGCTGGATTGAGGCGCATCAGCTTCAGGCCGAAACGGTTGTAGGCATCGAACACGAGTTCGCCGCCGGCAAGATGCCAGACAAGCCGCGCAAACAGGCGCTGCCCCTCGTCGGGGGCAAGATAGGGGGTCAACCCTTCCGCCACCACGATCGCGAGGCGGTTGCGGGGCACATCGACCAGCCAATCCGGTTCGGTCACCGACGAGGCGACCAGGTGGCAATTCTCACGAGACGGATAGAGCTTGCGCCTGAGCGCGACGACCTCCGGATAATCGACGTCGAACCAGTCCACGTCTTGCGGCGGGTCGACGCGAAAAAAGCGCGTATCGAGCCCGCATCCCAGATGCAGTACGATGGCGTTGGGATTTCTGGCGAGAAAGTCCTGGACGCCGACGTCCAGTGTCTTGGCCCTGATGGCAAAGCCGATGCCGAGATTGTCGTCGACCTTGAGCCTGGAAAAATCATAATCGATCTTGCGTACCGCCTCGTCGGCGAAGCGATCCTTGAGCAGCGAATGCGGCAGACGGCTCTCCATCGCCTTGCCGTAGAGCGTCATCAGCAAGGTTTCCCTGGCCCCGCTCAGATTTACCTTTTCGCCGGTCACGATCGTCCTCCCTCGAAGCCGACTCTATCTGGGTATGGGCGGCGGGAAGGCAAGTTTCGGGTGGTGGCAAAGCGTGGGAAGAACGATATTCGCGGTCAAGGAGATATTGCCATGGGAGATATTGCCATGAACGCTCAGATGACCATGAATGCCCGGATGAAACCGTCAGCGATCCTTCAGAACGACATCACCCCTGAGGGCAGCGACTACGAGGTCGTGCGCCGCGCCATCGAGAAGATCAGCCTCGACTACCGCGACCAGCCCTCGCTGGAGGTTCTGGCAGAAGCGGTCGGCGAAACGCCGACGGGCTTGCAGAAACTGTTCACGCGTTGGGCGGGTCTGTCGCCCAAGGCCTTCCTGCAGGCAGTGACGCTCGATCATGCGCGTAGGCTGCTCGATTCGGGCATGCCGCTGCTGGAGACCTCGTTCGAGCTCGGCATGTCGGGTCCAGGCCGGCTGCACGACCTCTTCGTCACCCACGAGGCGATGTCGCCCGGCGACTACAAGACCCGCGGCGCCGGCCTCACCATCCGCTACGGCTACCACATCTCGCCCTTCGGCATTGCGCTCATCATGGTCACCGACCGCGGTCTGGCCGGCCTCGCCTTCTGCGATGCCGGCGGCGAGCGGGCCGCCTTCGCCGACATGTCCGGCCGCTGGCCGAACGCGACTTACGTCGAGGACATGTCGGCCACCCAGCCCTACGCCGCGCGCGTCTTCGATCCGACGAACTGGCGCGCCGACCAGCCGCTCCGCGTGGTGATGATCGGCACCGATTTCCAGCTCCGCGTCTGGGAGGCGCTGCTGCGCATCCCGATGGGCAAGGCCTGCACCTATTCCTCGATCGCGGCCAGCATCGGCGCGCCGAGCGCAAGCCGGGCTGTCGGTGCGGCGGTCGGCGCCAACCCGATGTCCTTCGTGGTTCCTTGCCACCGGGCGCTGGGCAAGTCCGGCGCTCTCACCGGCTACCACTGGGGCCTGACGCGCAAGCGCGCCATCCTCGGCTGGGAAGCGGGCCAGGTGGCGTCCTGAAATCTCGATTTTTCCGCACGCTGTTGCGAAAAACCGTGGATTAAAATATAAGTAAGTATAATTGAACAAATTAAACCGATTGTCTGCGCAATACAACCGGCAGCAACCTCTGGTTTTGCCGGTTGTATTGTAAGTTGCTTGGCGATGTTGCTTAACTTAACCCTAAATTAACCACGATAAAGAGATGATGCCTCTACATTGAGCCGAC
>NZ_RZSC01000478.1:0-4640 GCF_003998155.1 Mesorhizobium sp. M1E.F.Ca.ET.063.01.1.1 | reverse complement strand
GGCCGGCGCCAAGAGCTTCCGTTTCCGTGGCCGCGAGGCCGATCCCTTCGGCGAACCGGAGCGGCTGAGCGTCGCCGAAGGGATCGGCCTCGCGGCCACGGAAACGGAAGCTCTTGGCGCCGGCCTTTTCCGCCGCCAAGGCCAGGAATTCGGCGCAGTCGGCCATCAGACTCTCATAAGTCTCGCCGACGCGGTACCATTCGAGCATGGTGAATTCTGGATGATGCAGCGGCCCGCGCTCGCGGTTGCGCCAGACCGCGCCGAGGCTGAAGATGCGCTTCTCGCCGGCGGCGAGCAGCTTCTTGCAGGCGAATTCCGGCGAGGTGTGGAGATAGAGCGGTTGGCGCGATGCGTCTGGGCCGATCGCCTCGGTGGCGAAGGCCGCAAGATGCGCCTCGTTGCCGGGCGAGACCTGCAGCGCCGAGGTCGTCACCTCGACGAAATCGCGCGTCGAGAACCAGCCGCGCAAGGCATTCGCAATGGCGTTGCGCGCCATCAGCCGGGGCCGGCGGTCGGCATGGATATGCGGCGTCCACCAGGGCGAAGCGGCGGTCATGGGCAGGAAAATCGCGCGGAAGGCTGGCGGTTCGGCGCAAGATGCGCTAGGGCGCACGCGAAGGCCGCCGTCGCCGATTTGTGGCGCTCAACGCTTGCAGGCCGAAAAACTCGATTGGGATTGAATATCGTGGTCAAGGTCATCGCCAGTTCGCTACGCAAAGGCAATGTCGTCGATAAGGACGGCAAGCTCTATGTGATCCTCTTTGCCGAAAACATCCACCCTGGCAAGGGTACGCCGGTAACCCAACTCGACATGCGCCGCATCGGCGACGGCGTGAAGGTTTCGGAGCGTTACCGCACGACCGAGATGGTCGAGCGCGCCTATGTCGAGGAGCGCGAGCACACCTTCCTCTATTCCGACGGCGAAGGCTTCCATTTCATGAACCCGGAAAGCTACGACCAGGTCGTGGCCCCGGAAAGCGTGGTCGGCGACATGGCGCCCTACCTGCAGGAAGGCATGGCCGTGCAACTGGCGCAGTTCAACGGCGTGCCGATCTCGCTGGTGCTGCCGCAGCGCGCCGTCTTCGAGGTGGTCGACACCGAGCCGGTCACCAAGGGCCAGACGGCGTCTTCGTCCTACAAGCCGGCCGTGCTCTCCAACGGCGTGCGCACGGCCGTGCCGCCGCACATCTCCGCCGGGACGCGCGTGGTGGTGATGACCGCCGACGGTTCCTACGTCGAGCGCGCCAAGGACTGACGTCTCACCGCAGCCCAATTACCGCGGGCTCGCCTGCGACCAGGCGGACCACCATCAGCATAAATCCTCCCCCGGCTAAGGTGGCTTTCGTAACCGTCGCGCGCGGAACTGCATCTTCGCGCCCATGTCGGACGTAAAGACCAGCTTTGCCTCGGTCCGCAAGCAGACGTCACGTATGATCATGCTGGAGGTCGTGGTCGCGGGGAACGTTAGGTGCGCCATCAGCAACAGCCTCTTTCCTGTTGTGGGAGAGGGTCGGTGCAGTGCTGAAGCAGTGTGCAGCGGAACAAAAATCCCGCCGCCGCTTTACGTATGCAGTATCGGACGGCCAGGCCAGGTCGCCAGGACGCCGGCCCGATGCGGAGCCGTTGGCGATGCCATCCGGACGGGTGGATTTGGCAATTGAAGATGTGGCGCGTGCGAAGAGGGGCATTCGCCTCACGGTGATTGCGGCGGTGCCGCTGCTATTCCTGTTGATCGGTCTTGCCATCCGCTATGGCGCATTTGCGTCGGTGTCGCCGGCTACGAGCCTCACGGCGTACGTTCGCGCTTTCTGCAAGTGGGATTGCACCTGGTATGTGGACATTTCCGAGCAGGGCTATGAGCGCTTTCCGATCCCGGGCCATACCAATATCGGACGATGGGGATTCTTTCCGCTCTATCCGATGCTGGTGGCGGCGGTCCGCGCCATTCTTCCTGTCCCCACAATCCTGATAGCCACGGCGATATCGCTGGCATGCGGCTACGTCTCGTGCCTGACGGCGTGGCCGCTTATGGACAAGAACATGCGTGCCTATGTGCTCTATTGCGCCTTCCTGCTGAGCGGCCCGTTCTCCTTCTATTTCGCCACCTTCCTCACCGAGCCGCTGTTCGTGCTTTTGACGTCATGCCTTTTCCTGGCGCTCAAACGCTCGAACTATCTCGCGGCCGGCCTGTCCTGCGCGCTTCTTTCGGCGACGCGGCCGGTCGGCGTCTTTGCCGTTCTGGCGATCGTCATGCGCATGTTCGAGGAGCATCGCGCCAAGGGCGGATCGGCGAGCGCTTTCCCGCGCCGGCTGCTTGGCCGGCCGGATCTCATCATTGCCATACTCATCTCGCCAGCCGGCGTGTTCGCCTTTATGTTCTTCCTGCATGTCACGCTCGGGGACGGGTTCGCATTCGCCCATGTCCAGCGCGCGTTCGGGCGTGTGGGGGGCAGCCCGCTCCTGTTCCTGTGGGACGGGCTTTCCTATCACCCCGCGTCCGGTTGGCTGCCCTCGGCGCCGCAATGGAGCGCGCTGACGGCGATCGGCGGACTGGCGCTGACGGGCGTGCTGGCGGCTCGCAGGCAATATGGCGCGGCGCTGTTCTGCGCGATCGCCCTCATCCTGCCGCTGACCTCGAACCTGGCCTCCATGGTCCGCTATGTGGTCGGCCTTGCGCCGCTGACGATGCTGGCGGCCGTGCTGCTGTCGGCGTCGAAGCCGACATTTGCGGTGGCCCTGATCGTCTTCCTCACCACCTGCTACTTCATGACCCTCGCATGGCTTGGAGGCTATCTTGCCCTGGTCTGAGCCGACGAGATCGGCCATTCCCCCGCTCACACTCGCCGGCTACGCCCTGGCAGGCGCTCTTGCCGCGGCCGAAATCGCCATCCTTGCGCTTGCCCTCAATCCTCAAGTCGACGACGACTATCGCGCCTATTACATCGACAAGACGACGACCTGCCTCAATCGCGACGCCGTCGGGCGCTACACGCCGGGCCGGACTGTCTCGTTCCGCTCCGACGGCGCCAGTGAGGCGATGGGCATGATGGTCTGCGGCTGGTCGGGGCCGGTGGCCGACGGCACCCATTCGCTGGGCGAGACCTCGCGCCTGCGCCTTGCCCTGCCGCCACTCCGCGACGGGCTTCAGGCGACGCTCGAAATCATCCCCGTCATCCGCCCGCCGCAGACCTCGCAAAGGATCGTCATCTCGGCGAACGGCACCGAGGTACATCGGGCGACGCTGGCGGGCGCCGGGCCAGCAACGGTGTCCTTCGTGATTCCGCAAGCCGCGCTGGCCGGCAGGGCGAGGCTGGAACTGGTCTTCGACTATCCCGATGGGATCCCACAAAGCCCCGACGCCAGCAATATCTACAACCGCGCCATCAAGCTGACGTCGTTTCGGCTGGATGCGCTTTGAAGCATCTCTGCGGATCGCGCTCAGGTCGACCCGCCGTCCTGTGGGCGACGCTCGGCAAAGACCCACCGGTCGAGCACGAGGAAGTTGAGCGCCGGGATGACCAGGCAGGTGAGGAGAACGGGAACGAAGAGCGGCAGGCCGAGCTTCACCGTCAGCAGCCACGGCGCCGCGTAGGCCACGGCGAGGCCGATCGCCGTCAGCAGCGCGAAACGGGGCGCCTGCGAGCGATGCGATCCGTCCGACATGAAGGTGAAGAACTTGTGCGCGAGATAGGAAAACAGGGCCGCGCCTGCATAGGCCGCCAACGAGGCTTCGACAGGCCCGAGGCCGATCCGCTCCGATCCGGCAAAGACCGCTGCCAGGGCGGCATAGAGGATGGTGGCGACGACGCCGACCGAGCCGAAGCGCGCCAGGAGCTTCAGGCCGGCGCCGGAACGATGTTCAGACGCGTGCGACACAGGCATATTGCGCTCCGAGCGGCAGGGCGGCCAGCGAGCGCTCCAGTTTCCGGGAAAGTGGTCTGGCCGACGGCAGGAGCAGAAAATGCTCGCAGCGGACGTCGCGGAAGCCCGCCTGCCCAAGCAGCGATGCTGCCTTGCCAGCGCTGAGCAGGACAGCGTCCTTGTCGAACGGGCACCTCGACACTGCCATGCGGGTCAGCGGGTTGTAGGGATTGTGCTCGATGATGCAGGCAAGCCCGCCTCGTCGCACGACGCGCCGCATCTCGCGGAAGAAATCCAGCCACGCCGCAGGCGGCACGTGGTGGACGACGCAGCTGGCGAACGCCAGGTCGAACATGCCGTCGGGGTACGGCAGGCGCGAGGTGGTGCAGGTGCTGTAGGCGACGCGCGGGTTCTCCCTACTGGCGCGCGAGAGCGACTCCTCCGACACGTCGCAGCCGTCGAGGCGATCGAAGACATCCGCGAGATGGGGATGAAGTGAGCCCACGCCGCAGCCGACATCGAGCGCGCGCACGCCTGCTCTGCCCCGCCGAAGGTCTTGCTCGACAATCAGGCGTCGCAAAAGCTCGGCCTTGGCACGCAGGAAGAAATCATGCTTCAGCCCGGAGAACCGGATCGAGCCCTCGACCGCCTCGCCGTAGCTGGACCTATAGCTGTCGAAAAGATCGGACATTCGCCGTAACCCCGCTCCCAGACTTGCGAAACGATGCGCGCTTATCGCGGGAGGCGACGCGCATCGGCCGATCGAAGCCGCTCAGCCT
>NZ_RZSC01000477.1:0-4646 GCF_003998155.1 Mesorhizobium sp. M1E.F.Ca.ET.063.01.1.1 | reverse complement strand
CTCCCTATGTTGCACTGCAGCCAAATGTTGCGGCGCAACCTTTCCGGGGATTTCCCATGACCGAACCCGCCACGGGCGTCATCGACGCCGCCGTTCTCGACAGGACCGAACCCGAGGAGCGAACCGAGCCTGTGTGGGGCGCGGTGGTTTCGCTGGCGCTCGGCGTGTTCGGCCTGGTGACCGCGGAATTCCTGCCCGCCAGCCTGCTGACGCGGCTGGCGCAGGATCTCGGCGTCAGCGAAGGCGCCGCCGGCCAGGCGGTGACGGCGACGGCCGTCGTCGGCGCGATCGCAGCACCCACCATGGCCATTGTAACCAAGCGGCTCGACCGCAGGCTGGTCATGTGGATGCTCACGGTGCTTCTCATCGTCTCCAACCTGCTCGCCGCCTTCGCATCCTCGCTCACGATGCTGCTTCTGGCCCGCGTGGTTCTGGGCGTAGCGCTTGGCGGTTTCTGGTCGATGTCGGCCGCCATGGCGATGCGGCTGGTGCCGATGCGGCTGATGCCGCGCGCCATGTCGATCATCCTGACCGGCGTTTCGGTGGCGACCGTCACCGCTGCGCCCGTGGGCGCCTATGTCGGCGACATCTGGGGCTGGCGCACGGCCTTCATGATCGCGGCCGTCGTCGGCGCGCTGACCTTGCTGGTGCAGCTTGCCACCATTCCCAGTCTGCCGCCGACGGCCGTGGCAAGCTTCCGGACCCTGATCGAGGTGCTGAAGCGGCCGACGATCCGCGTCGCCCTGCTGGTCGTGCTGCTCGTCGCCTCCGGGCAGTTTGCCGGCTTCACCTATGTGCGGCCGTTCCTCGAGACTGTGCCGGTGATGCCGATCGAGACGATCTCGCTGGTGCTGCTCGCCTACGGCATCGGCGGCTTCTTCGGCAATTTCGCCGGCGCCTTCCTGGCCGAGCGCAACCTGAAACTTGCCGTCGGGCTGGCGCCGCTTCTGATCGCGCTGTCGGCGCTCGCCATGCTCGCGCTCGGCGCCGCGCCGGTGATCGCGGCCATCGCGGTTGCCGCCTGGGGCTTTGCCTTCGGCGCGGTGCCGGTCGGGCTGCAGACCTGGCTGGTGCGTGCCGCGCCCGACCAGGCCGAGAGCGCCGGCGGCCTGATGGTCGCGACGTTCCAGGTGGCGATCGCGCTGGGTGCGGTGTTCGGCGGCCTGCTGGTCGACCACGCCGGCGTGGCGAGCGCCTTCGCCTATGGTGCCGTGGCGACGCTGCTCGCGGCTCTGGTAACGTTCGCGATGGGGCCGAGACAGGCTGAGTAGTCTGGTCGCTATGATCTCTCTCGTGTCGGCCCGGAGCCTCCAGAGCTTCGGGCCGATGCCGTCATGATGGCCGCTGCGAAAAGTCGATGATTTGGCCAACGGAGAAGCTGCCGCCGGCGGCACTCAGGCTCGACACCATCATGCGATCACCGAAGCCACCGGCCTTCTTGGCGAAAACGGCAAGGTCGGTCCATAGCCGAACCGCATTACAAGATCAGGTCTGCGGGTCTCGCCGATGATCGCCGCCAGGTCGGCGCGCAGACGCGCGACCTCGACGGGCTGATTGATAAAGGCGGTCTTGAGCCCCAACTTGGTCGCTGCCAAAGCGAAGCGCTGGCATGCCTGGCCGACCCTGATCCAGTGATCATGGTCCGGTCGCTCGCCAAAAAAGATCGCGACCCCGGCGGATGAGTCGATTTGACGGGCGTAGTTCTGATTTTCTTGCGCGACGTTGAATAGCTGGTCGAACGCGACCCAACCCAAGCCGGTCGGCAACGCCGGGTTGCCGCTCGAGGCGGAGAAGAGCCCATCGCCGCTTGCCATCGCGCTGCGCGGGTTGAATCGTATCCACTGTTTCAACTCATGCATGAACGCGGGGTCGTTCATCTGATCCTCGTTGCCGGCAAGGGCAAGATCCCGCACCTGCTTCATCCGCTCCTGGTCCGTAACGAGCGCCAGGCTCACGCCCGGCATCGCCGCTGTCCGCTCAAGTTCAACGAGATCCGCCGGAGGGATGGCGCGACCGTCGTATTCGGCACGCGTCGATTGGCGTTTCGAAATGGCATCGACAAGAGGGTCCGCCTTCGGCGCGCCCATGACATAGTCGTAACGGACTCCGTTACCATCCGCCGTGAGCGAGGCCTCGCCGGAACGGCCAGTCGCCGCCGCTGCGAGCGCGAGGTTGGCCGCGGCGCATCCCAGGCTGACATAGAGATGATGGTCGTCAGGATCGACGACGGGAGTTCGTCGCCGGAAGTCAGGCCGGATCTCGATTGCCTGCCCTTCAAGCCGGAATTGCCAGGGCTGCGTATTGTGACTGTTGGCCGCCAGGGTTGCGTAACGGATCACGGCTTCAAGATCGGGCGTCAGCCGGTCGCGCAATCCGGCGGCGAAGGCCTGATACTGGACCATCGACCCGACCGCCGATCGCCAAGCGGCGACACCGGCGCCCGCCGCGACAAGCGCCGCGCCTGCGCCCACGAGCATCGTTCGCCTGTTCATCGCGCCCTCTCGAATAAGCTCGCAGGCAAGATAGTGCCGGTCCGAGAATCGCCCTTGATCTCAATCAAGGCCCCGTTGGTCGACCATGCCGGCGTGGGGCAATGGTCGCCTTTGCTTGCTCGGGCTTGGCGTTCTGGCGCTGCTAAAGCGCGTCACGCTGAAACGAATTCAGGCGACGCGCTTTAAATCTTGTTTGATGCATGTCGTTGTCCCAAAACCGCTGCGCACTTTTGGGCGACATGCATCAGGCGGCGCGGCCGTCGAACTCGAAGACCTGCACTGCGGGTAGGTTGACGCCCTCGAGGCAGTTGATGTTGATGTAGGCGCTGCGCTCGCTGCCCTGGCCGACATCCTCGGCGAAGGGATGGATGCCGCAGGTCCGGCAGAAACGATGCGCGATCGCACCCCTGCCAAAGGTGTATTTGCCGAGATCGTCTCCCCAGGCGACCAGGCGCATGCTTTCGTGCGGCACGGCCCAAAGCAACGCGCCCTTGCGGCCGCAGATCGAGCAGTTGCAGCGCACGGCGCCGCCAAGCTCGCCTTCGACCTCGAACGCCACCTTGCCGCAGTGGCAACTGCCTTTGTACAGCATCAGTCTTTTCCTATCGCTGGCAGGTGCACAGGCACGCTTGCCGGGTTATCCCTTGCGCTGGCCTAGCCGACCGCATCAAGTCTTTGTTTTCACGCAATTCCGGACGGAAAACCGCTACACACTTTTCCTGGAATTGCTTTAAAGACGTTGCATCCTTGCGGAGTCCGACATCGACATGCAATCCGTTCGCGACCGCCTCGAAATCATCCTGTCACGTCTTGCCAATCGCGCCGCGGACGAGAAGGTGTACACAAAGCTCTATGTCGAGGCCGCGCGGGCAGCAGCCACCGGGGCCGACGCCCGCCATAAGGCCGGCGTAAGCCTCGGCCCGCTCGACGGCACGATCGTCTCGATCAAGGACTTGTTCGACGTCGCCGGCGAGCCGACCACGGCCGGCTCGCTGATGCTCAGGACAGCGGCCCCCGCCTTGCGCGATGCCGCGATCGTCGGCCGGCTGCGCCAGGCCGGCGCCGTGATCCTCGGCAAGACCAACATGACCGAATTCGCCTTCACCGCGATCGGCGACAATCTGCATTACGGCACGCCGGGCAACGCCGCCGATGCCAGCCTGATTCCGGGCGGCTCCTCGTCCGGAGCCGCGGTCGCCGTCGGCGAGGGCAGCAGCGATATCTCGATCGGCTCGGACACCGGCGGCTCGGTGCGCATTCCGGCCTCGCTCAACGGCGTCGTCGGCTTCAAGCCGACGGCGCGGCGCGTGCCTTTAGCCGGCGCCTTTCGCTTGTCGGCGACACTGGATTCGATCGGGCCGCTCGCCCGCAGCGTAGCCGATTGCATGGCTGCCGACGCGATCATGGCGGGCGAGGAGCCGACTTCTCTCCAGCCCATCCCGCTCGCCGGCCTGCGTGTCGGCATCCCGCGCGGCGTGCTCTTCGACGAGACGCAAGCCGAGGTCGCCGCAGCCTTCGAGCAGTGCATCGGCAAGATCGGACAAGTCGGCGGACGCGTCGCCGACTTGCCGATCGACGATCTCATCGCCGAGATGCGCGCAGCGACAAAAAGGGCTTCGATCGCGTCGATGGAAGGTGCGGAAGTGCATGCCGATTGGCTGGCTGCCGGCGCGTCGGTGCCGGTCGATCCGCATGTCAGCGGGCCTTTGTCGCGCGCGCTGACGGTTCCCGCTTCCGCCTACATCAGGACAATCCGCCGCCGGACAGAACTGGTTGCGGCCATCGAGGAACGGCTGCAAGCGATCGATGTGCTTGCCCTGCCGACCGTGCCGATGGTTGCGCCGTCCATTGCGGCTATGGCCGGCGATGAAGCGCTGCGAGACCGAACGGAAGGTCTGTTGCTGCGCAACACCCAGGTCGCCAACCAGTTCGACCTGTGTGCGATCTCGCTGCCCTTGCCTGGCATGAGGCTGCCGGCCGGGCTGATGCTGGTGGCGCGCAACGGTCACGACCGACGTCTTCTCGGCATCGCCGCGGCTGTGGAGGCTTTGCTGAGAGGTTGAGGGCTCAGCGTACCGAGCAGTGGCCGCGCTCGCTGTCCTTCGCTGCCCTCTCGATGCCTGTCGCTACCAGCGTCGGCAGGCTGTATTGGTT
>NZ_RZSC01000476.1:0-4648 GCF_003998155.1 Mesorhizobium sp. M1E.F.Ca.ET.063.01.1.1 | reverse complement strand
TCTCAATTCAGCGTCGGCGACGTGGCGCATATCAGCCTGCGGCGCGGCGCCAACTGCCCCATGCTTGCGAGCTGAAGGCGCCGTCACGACGCCTTGGCGAAAAATCCCTGATAGTCGGATTTGGCCTGCAGCAGGCGCAGGATGTTTTCCCGCGAACCGCGCACATGCGCGCGGGCGCGCTCGCCGGCTAAAGCGACATCGCCGGCGCAGATCGCATCGACGATGCCGGTGTGCTCCTCGCGGGTGGGCTTCCATTCATCCAGCCAAAGAAGCTCCGTCCAGACATATTGCTGGCACTTGTCGAGTATGCCGCAGAGCATGCCGTAGAGCATCTCGTTGCCGCTGATCTCGGCGATCACCCGGTGCAGGTCGATGCCGACCTGCAATTCCTCGAATTTCTCCCGCGTGCTGCGATCGGGGATCGCCGCCAGCCGCTCACATTCGGCGAGCATGCCGCGCAGCTTCGCCTTGTCGGCGGCGCTCGCGTTGGCCGCCGCCAGCTCGGTCGCGCGCCCGTCGAGCAGCTCGCGGATGTCGAAGGCCTCGCGGAACATGGTCAGGTTGAATTCGGCAACCACATAGCCCTGGCGCGGGCGCCCTATCACCAGACCGTCGCGTTCCAGCCGGTTGAAGGCCTCGCGCACCGGCGTGCGGCTCACCTTTAGGCGCTCGGCGATCTCGTTTTCCGTGACGCGGCCGCCCGGCGGGATCTGCCCGGTGATGATCATCGCCTTCAGCTTCTCGAACACGGAGTCGCGCAGCGTGTTTTTCCGTTCCTTGCTCAAGCGTCCCTCCAACGGTCCATCGCAGAATCACAGTCTAGTGCATTTTAGCGCCTGCTTGAAACAGGACCGTTTCGCCAGAAACAGGCGCTCCGAGCCCAGCCTCGTTTTATCGCCGCCGAAAAACACACGACTCGTGTTGACATCGGCTTCCTACGAATTACACTCAAAATTGTATACAAATTCGCATACCAAATCAACGATAACGGGAACACCGGTTGGAGAAGCGAAAAATGACGAAGAGACTTTGCATTCACGGCCTTGCCGGCCTGCTGGCTTCGGTCGCCGTTCCGGCATCGGCCGCCGACACCATCACCGTCGCCTCATGGGGCGGCACCTATCAGGAAGCGCAAACCAAAGCTTTCTTCGATCCGACGGCGAAGGACCTCGGCATCACCATCAAGCAGGACACCACCAACGGCCTTGACGACGTCCGCCTGCAGGTCACCGGCAACGCAGTCAAATGGGATATCACCGAGCTCGGCGCCGACGAATGCGCGCGCGGTTCCAAGGAAGGCCTGTTCGAGAAGCTTGACTACAACCTAATCGACAAGAGCGGCATCAACCCGAAGCTCGTCCATGACGACTGGGTGGGCATCTCCTACACCTCCGTCGTGCTGATCTACCGCACCGATGTTTTCGGCGACAAGGGACCGAAGAGCTGGGCCGACTTCTGGGATGTCGAGAAGTTCCCCGGCCGCCGCGCCCTTTCCGGCAGCCAGGCGACGGAGACTCTGAGCGTCGCCGCCCTCGCCAAGGGCACGCCGATCGACAAGGTCTATCCGGTCGACATCGACGGCGCGCTGCAATCCGTCGACAAGGTCCGTGGCCATATCGATGCCTGGTGGACCTCCGGCGCCCAGGCCATGCAGCTCGTCAAGGATGGCGAGGTCGATATGGCGAGCATCTGGAACGGCCGCGCCGGCACCTTGAGGAAGGAAGGCGCGCCCGTGAGCTTCTCCTTCGATCAGGGTGTGCTCACCGCTGACTGCATGGTCATCCCGAAGGGCTCGAAGAACAAGGACATCGCCATGAAGGCGCTGGCCAAGTTCGTCAGCCCCGACCTCCAGGCCAACCTGCCGCTCTATGTCGACAACGGCCCGGCCAACGAAAAGGCCTTCGAGACCGGCAAGATCCCGAAGGAGCGCATCAAGGACATCAACTCCTCGCCCGAGAACGTCAAGAAGCAGGTGCTGCAGGATCCCGAGTTCTGGCGCGACAACCTCGTCGAAGCGACCGAGAAGTTCAACAACCTGATCCAGCAATGACGTCTGCGCCGGAGCGGCGCGCCTAAGCGTCGCTCCGCTTCCGACAATGATCCGGAGTTGAAGGAGATGCTCTTGTCTCTCGCGCCGTCCGCGCTTCCCATCGGCATCCACGGCATCGAGAAGCGGTTCGGCGCCGTCTCCATCCTCAGCGATCTCAGCCTCGATGTCGCCGCCGGAGAGTTCCTGACACTGCTCGGTCCGTCCGGCTCGGGAAAGACGACGCTGCTGATGATCCTGGCGGGCTTCGTGCGGGCCAATGCCGGCTCCATCAAGGTCGGTGGCGATGAGATCGTCACCATGCCGCCGCACAAGCGCAACATCGGCATGGTGTTCCAGAACTACGCGCTGTTCCCGCACATGAACGTCTTCCACAATATCGCTTTTCCGTTGAGGCAGCGGCGCGTATCGGCGGCGGAAACGGCCGAGCGTGTCGAGAGGGCGCTGGACCTGGTGCAACTGAAAGGCCTCGGCGAGCGCCGCGTCGACCAGCTCTCCGGCGGCCAGCGCCAGCGCGTGGCGTTGGCGCGCGCCATCGTTTTCGAGCCCCGCATCGTTTTGATGGACGAGCCGCTCTCGGCGCTGGACAAGGGCTTGCGCGAGCACATGCAGATCGAGCTGCGCAACCTGCATCGCCGGCTCGGCATGACGACCGTCTACGTCACGCACGACCAGCGCGAGGCGATCACCATGTCGGACCGCATCGCGGTCATGAATGCCGGCCGCATCGAGCAGATCGACCAGCCCGAAGCCCTCTACGCCAGGCCGAAGACGAAATTCGTCGCCGGCTTCATCGGCGAATCCAACTTCATTCCGGTCGAATGCCGTAACGGCAGCATCTGGCATGGGGATAGAAAGCTGCGCATGAACGATCCCGTGCCGGCCGTCGGCCGGCACCTCATGGTGGTGCGGCCGGAAAAGCTGCGGCTGGTCGCCGACGGGGAACAGGCCGGAGCCCTCAACATGCTGGCGGCGACCGTCGGCGACGTGATCTATCAGGGCGACAGCTTCATCTGCTACGCGACGCTGCGCGACGGCCGGCAGGTGACGCTGCGCGACTATTGCCGCTCCGACGTGCTGGCGAAGCTGCCGGCGCCGGGCGAGCCCATCACGCTCGGCATCGATGCGCAGGACGTCGTGCTGGTGGCGGATCAATGAGCGTCGGATCCGCCAGCCTCGATCATGCCGGCAGGCCGGACGGCGTGCTGAACGCCGATGCGCTGCGCGCCGATGCCCGGCGTCAGGCGCTGGGACTGCTGGCGTTGCTGTCGCCCGGGCTGTTTCTGGTCTTTGCCGTCATCATCGTGCCGATCGGCTGGCTGTTCTGGCTGTCGCTCTTCGACGAGACCGGACAACTCAGCGCGGCCAACTACGCGCGCTTCTTCGAGCAGGCGTCCTACATCAAGACCTTCGCCACAACCTTCAAGGTCGCCTTCGTCGTCACCGGCGCCTGCGTGCTGTTCGGCTATCCGCTGGCCTATATGCTCTCGCAACTGCCGCGCCGCGCGGCCTCGATCTGCCTGATCTTCGTCATCCTGCCGTTCTGGACCTCGGTGCTGGTGCGCACCTATGCCTGGCTGGTCATCCTGCAGCGCAAGGGCCTGATCAACAACTGGCTGATCGACCTCGGCGTGATCGGCCAGCCGCTGCCGCTCGCCAACAATTTCGCCGGCGTCGTCATCGGCATGACCCACATCATGCTGCCGTTCCTGGTGCTGCCGCTCTACGCCTCGATGAAGACGATCGACGTCGACTGCCTGCGCGCCGGCATGAATCTCGGCGCCAGCCCGGCCGCCACCTTCCGGCAGATATTCTTCCCGCTGTCGCTGCCCGGCCTCGCCTCCGGCGTGGTCATCGTCTTCGTGCTCTGCCTCGGCTTCTTCGTCACGCCGGCGCTGATGGGCGGCGGCAAGGTCATCATGTGGGCAATGCGCATGGAACAGGCCGCCAGCCTCTATTCCAACTGGGGCGCAGGTGCCGCGCTCGGCGTCGTGCTGCTTGCCGTCACGCTGGCCCTGCTCGGCCTCTTCCAATGGCTGCTCGGCGCGCGCGCCACCGGCGTATGGAGCCGGCGATGAGCGCGGAAAACAGCCTGCCCATCTCGCATTGGCAACGCCTCTGGCTCTACCTGCTGGGCGGCCTTGTCATGCTGTTTCTGATCGCCCCTTCGGTGATCATCGTCATCATGTCCTTCTCCGGCTCGACGCTGCTGCAGTTCCCGCCGCAGCAATGGTCGCTGCGTTGGTATGAGAGCTATTTCGGCTCCGTCGAGTGGCGAGACGCCACCGTCGTTTCGGTCAAGGTGGCGGTTATGACGGCGATCGTCGCAACGCCGCTCGGAACCGCTGCCGCCTACGCCATCAATGCCGGCACGCTGCGGCTGACGGGCGCCATCAACGCGCTGCTCACGGCCTCGCTGATCATCCCGGTCATCCTGATCGGCATCGGCACCTTCTTCCTCTACGCCCGCATCGGCCTCAACAACACGCTGACCGGGCTCGTCATCGCCCACACGGTGCAAGCGCTGCCGCTGGTCGTACTCACCGTCCTGTCGGGGCTGCGCGCCACCATCTCCTGGTTCATGTCGTAGGAGCGCAGCCT
>NZ_RZSC01000475.1:0-4657 GCF_003998155.1 Mesorhizobium sp. M1E.F.Ca.ET.063.01.1.1 | reverse complement strand
ATGCGCATGGTGCTGCCCAATCTGGTCCCCGTGCTCGCCATCTGCGCCGGCCTCTCCGGCATCCGCTTCGCCTTCGAGGACCGTTTCGAGCCGGCCGTCGTCATGGTGCTGCTCGCCGCTTTCCTCGACGGCATAGACGGCCGCCTGGCGCGCATGCTGAAGGCGACCTCCAAGTTCGGCGCGCAGATGGATTCGCTGGCCGACATCGTCAATTTTGGCGTCGCGCCGGCACTGGTGCTCTATGCCTTCCTGCTCGACCGCGCCGGTTCGCCGGGCTGGATCGCGGCGCTTCTGTTCACCATCGCCTGCGGCATGCGGCTTGCCCGCTTCAACGTGCTGGCTGACGACGCCGACCAGCCGGCCTGGCAGAGCGAATATTTCGTCGGCGTGCCGGCGCCGGCGGGCGCGGTTCTGGTCATGCTGCCGCTCTATCTCTATTTCCTGCGGCTCGGGCTCGAACCCAGCCGACCGGCGGCCTTCATCGCCACCGGCTTCACTGTCCTGGTCGCCTTCCTGCTGGTCAGCCGGCTGCCGGTCTATTCGGGTAAGAGCGTCAAGGTGCCAGGCGACAAGGTGCTGCCGGTCATCCTGGGCGTCGTGCTCTACATCCTGCTGTTGATGGCCTATCCCTGGTACACGCTGACGGCCTCGGTCGCCGGCTATCTCCTCTTCCTGCCGTTTTCGGTGCGCGCCTATTCGAAGCGGGCTATGCGCGAAGGCGAGAAGGTGCCGCCTTCGGATATCGGGTAGCGGATGATCTCCCCCCTTGAGGGGGAGATGTCGCCGAAGGCGACAGAGGGGGTCGCTGCGCTTGAAGCGCTAACCTCTTCACTTCCGCAAAGGCGCCGGCGCTCTATGTGAGACGACCCCCATCTCCCCCTCAAGGGGGGAGATTACGCTGCCGCGCTCAGCCCCAACCTGTCGATCGCCAGCTTGCGCGCCGACACATAATCCGTCTTGCCGGAACCCAGCACCGGGATTTCTTCCACCTTGACGATGTCGCCTGGCACCATCAGTTCGGCCGCGCCTGCCTTCTTGCCGAACTGGCGCAGCTCCTCGGCGCTGGCGTCGCCGGCGGTGGTGACCAGCACGATTCGCTCGCCGCGCCGCTTGTCAGGCACTGCCACCGCGGCGTGGTGCTCTTCCGGCCACAGCGACTGCACCAGCATCTCGACCGCGCCCAGCGACACCATCTCGCCGGCGATCTTGGCGAAGCGTTTTGCCCGCCCGCGAATGGTGATGAAGCCGTCGCGGTCGACCGAGACGATGTCGCCGGTGTCGTGCCAGCCTTCGAGCGGCTGCAATTCGCCTGGACGGTCGGCGGTCATGTAGCCCATCATCATGTTCGGGCCGTCGAGCCACAGCCGGCCGGCATCGCCGATGCCCTCGACCGGCTCGAGCTTCATGCGGATCGCCGGCAGCAGACGCCCGACCGTGCCGTCGCGGTTGTGGATCGCGGTGTTCACCGCAACCACAGGCGCCGCCTCCGTCAGCCCGAAACCTTCGATGATCGATGCCTGGAAGCGGTCGCGATAGACGCGCCGTGTCTCGGGCTTCACCGCTTCGGCCCCGGCGACCACGAAACGCAGGCTGGAGAAGTCGCCGTCCTTGGCGGTGCGGGCATAGTTGGCGAGGAAGGTGTCGGTGCCGAACATGACGGTCGGCTTCACCTTGCGGGCGATTTCCGGAATGATCTTGTAGTGCAGCGGCGAGGGGTAGAGGAACAGTTTCACGCCCGTAACCAGCGGCAGGATCGTGCCGCCGGTGAGCCCGAAGGAGTGGAACACCGGCAGCACGTTGAGCAGGATGTCGGCCGGCGAGATCGTCACGCGCGCCTCGGCCTGCATGGCATTGGCCAGCAGACTTCGTTGCGAGAGAACCACCGCCTTGGGCGTGCCCTCCGAGCCCGAGGTGAACAGGATCACCGCCGCCTTGGCCGCTTGCTGCCGCTGCAGCGGGAAGCGCCAGAACAGCGCCGCGGCGACCTTGTCGAGCACCGTCACGCTCTCGCGCACGTCCTCCAGCCAGAGCATTTTGGCACCGCCTGCCTCGACGGCGGCGACGATGTCGTCGATGCCCGCCTTTTCGATGAAGGCGCGGGAGGAGACCACAGTGCGGATGACCGCGGTGCGGATCGCCGCCGTCACGCTCGCCGGACCGGCGGTGTAGTTGATCATCGCCGCGACACGGGCCGCCGAAATCAGCCCGACGAAGGACAGCACCACGCCATTGGCGTTGGGCAGAAGCAGCCCGACCGCTTCGCCGGGCGCCGTCACCGCCTCGAAGCGGCGGCCGAGCACGCGCGCGCCGATGAACATCTTGCGGTAGCTCAGCGCGCCCGAGATGACGTCCTCGATGATCGGGTGCGAGGTGCCGACTCTGGTTGCCGCATCGCGCATCGCCAGGAACAGACCGCGATCGAGATTGGAGCCATAGAGCCGCGCTTCGGCGAAACGGTCGAACAGCGCGTTGGTGTTGGAGGCCATATCAGGATTGCGCGCCACCAGCTCGGCGACCGTCATCGGCTCCAGCACGCTGAGCGACAGGCGCGGGAACCAGTGTCGCGGCGCCCTGTCGGCGGGCGTCAGCGACAGCGGCAGGTGGCGGGCTCCGGCGACGAAGATCGGCACGATGCGGGCGTCCGCCTGCATGGCGATGCGGGTGATGGCGCGAAACAGCCGGAACGACTTGACGTCGGGCTCGACATCGTCGGGCAGGTAGACGGCGAGCCGCCCCTTGCCTTTCAGCACGCGCACCAGCCGGCGGCTGACGAAGACATGCTCGGCGTTGAAGGCAATGGTGCGGCCAAGCTCGCGCCACGGCTCCAGCCAGGGCGAGCGGGCCGAGGCCTCGTCCAGGATGTGCAGCGTGTCGTCGGGTAAGAGCGACAGCATCAGCGCCGGTTCGATCCGCGACTGGTGCGAGACGACATAGATGACCGGCGTGCGCGCGTTGCGGGCAATGCGGATGCGCTCGTCGGCAATGCGGTAGGCGAGCTTGAACGGCACATAGAGCAGCGCCTGGGTGAGGCGCAGGTCGAGCCGGAACCTCTCGATCAGGCCGATCAGCAGCCAGGCAAAGACAAGGCCGGCAAGCAGCGCCAATGTCAGGATCATGCCGCTCTCCCAACGTCCTCCAGGGCGCGGCTCTTGGCGGCCGCTTCGAGCGCAGAGGGTAGCGGAAGTGGGGGCAAGGTCAATGAGGGGGTGGCGCGGCGTCCCCTTCTCCCCTTGTGGGAGAAAGTGGATCGGCGCGCAGCGCCGAGCCGGATGAGGGGTGCTGGAAGAAACGAGGCGTCGGAAAATTCAATGCTTTTAGGTACTTAAACCTGCGACGCCCCATTCCGTCCAACACCCCTCATCCATCCGAGCTTCGCTCGGCCACCTTCTCCCACAAGGGGAGAAGGGGAGCGTCGCCGCTACGCCGCCTTCAGCCGCCCGCTGATGAAGCGGAACTCCTGCGATTTGCCGCCGAAGCCGTAGGCCGCCGCCGGCACCTCATGCACGAAGGCGTAGCTTTCCTCGTGCACGCCGCCGAGCAGGCGGCCGAAGGCTTCGAAGATCGTCTTGAGATAGGCTTCGAGCTCCAACTTGGTGTTGGTGCCATCCACCACCTTGATATCGAGCCAGAAGGTGTTCGTCCCATGCTCGGCCAGCGACTTGCCGCCGGCGAACCAGTGCTGCGGGTCGATATAGCTGACCGCGACGGCGGTGATGGTAGGGTCCTTGCGCAGATGCGTGGCCGTGATCTCGGTGATGTCCTTCGCGATCGCGGCGGAAAGTTTTGCGTCCGGCTTGCCGGTGACGCTGACATTGATGATCGGCATTTTTCTCTCCTGCGTTGGAGCGGCTTCGCGCCGCCGATGGAGGGACCATGCCACCATCATAACATCAAGAAAATCGAATTGTTTTTGACAAAAGATTCGATATCATCGAAGTATGGAAATGCTCGATCCTGATCTCCTGAAAACCTTCCTTGCCTTCGTCGACGGCGGATCGCTGTCAAAGGCTGCATCCACGGTTGGCCGCACGCCGTCGGCGGTGACCGCGCAGATGCAGCGGCTGGAAGAAATCGTCGGCGAGCCATTGCTGGTCCCGCAGGGCAGGGGACGGGGGCTGACGCCGGCCGGCGAGGACCTTGTCGGTCACGCGCGGCGCATCATTGCCGTCCAGACCGAGGCCTGGCTGGCGCTGAAAGGCGCGCGCGCCGGTGGGCGCATCGCTATCGGCACGACGCAGGACTTTGCCGACCACGGGCTGCCCGACCTTTTGCGCGCCTTCGCGGTCAGCCATCCGCGCGTCAGGATCGAGCTGCGCGTCGGCCGCTCCCTGGAGCTCGAGTCAGCGCTGCAGGCAGGTCAGTTGGACCTCGCGATCACCATGCGCCATGCCCCTTCGCCGGATGAAGCGGCCCTCATCAGCGAGCCGATGCTGTGGCTCTGCTCGGAAAAAGGATTGGCGACGCGGCAGGAAGCAGTGCCGCTGGCGCTGCTCGATCCCTATTGCGGCTTCAGGGAGGCTGCGCTCAATGCGCTCGACGCCGCCGGCCGCCGCTACCGCATCGCCGCCGGCAGCGCCAGTCTTGCCGGCCTGCGCACCGCGGTCACTGCCGGCATCGCGCTGACGCTGCGCACGCGGCGCTTTGCACACTCCGGCAT
>NZ_RZSC01000474.1:0-4665 GCF_003998155.1 Mesorhizobium sp. M1E.F.Ca.ET.063.01.1.1 | reverse complement strand
CCCGGCGATGATCCGCGCGCCGCGCCGATCGGCATCGGTGAGCAAGGCCCTGGCTGTGGCGACCGGCTCGGCCACGCCCTCCTCGGCAACGTAAAGGGCGGAATCCGGAAGCTCGGCGAGGTTTGGCTCAATGCGCGCCGCCTGTTCGCGCCCAACCCGCTCGATGCCATAGCCCCAGGAAGAATGCTCGGCCGCATAAGCTTCGAGCCTGTCCGCCGGCAGGTCCCAGCACAGGCCGCCGCACCAGGCGAGCGGTAATCCCGGCAGGTCCTTCGCCAGCCGTGTCCACTCGGCCATGGCTCGGACGCGCAGGTGGAAATAAGTTTCGGGATTTCCCCAGCTGGCATTGATCCAGGCGAAGGAATTGGGCGTCGCGACGCCGCCGGCGCCGCTTGTCGAGACGACCGTCACGCGCGCGCCGGCCTTCGTCAGATGCCAGGCGATCGAAGCGCCGATGATACCGGCGCCGATGACGATGACTTGTTTTGGGCTGCTCATGCTGGACCTTCGGGGAGATTTCCCCCCGTCATGCCACCGCGCCGGCCATACCTCAAGGTAGAAGCGCTCAAGCGAGACGCGGCTACACGCTGCCCACCGCTGCCTTCTGAGTCCCGGCGAGCATGTCCTTCAGCTCTTCGCAGCGCCGCATGAGTCGGGAGGAGTCGAGCTTCTTCGCAAGCGCCAACGCGGTGCCGAGCTCCAGTTCCGCGCCGTTACGATCGTCGAGCTGAATGAGGAGCGCCGCGAGCGAAAGCCTGGCGTCTGCGACATTGATCGGCGAGCCGATCTCGTTCCAGAGCGAGCATGCGGTTTGCAGCTCCCGAACAGCCTCGGCGAGGCGTCCCTCCTGTATGAAAAGCTCTGCCTTGGCCTCGCCGGTCAGCGCCCGGATGGAGGCCATCGGCCAGCGCTGTGGCTGGGCCTCCAATTCGGCGAAGACCTCTTTCGCGCGCTCGAGCCGGTTGGTGCGCGCCGCCACCTTGGCGAGCGTGGCAAGGACGATGCCGCGCCGCTGCAGTGTCGGCCAGCCGTTCCCCACCAGGGAGCGCTCGAGAGCGCTGAAGGCCGCTTCTGCCTGCCCCTGCTCGAGCTGCAGCAGCGCAAGGCCGGGCTGCGGATCCCAGCCCGCGGCGTGGGACGCGCGATAAGCTGTTTCCGCCTCGGCGAGATCGCCGGCGGCGAGATGAATGTCACCCAGCACGCGCAGTGCATCGCCCGTCGCCCACGGCGCATCGAGCGCAAGCTGGTCGAGCGCGGCGCGCACCAGTGCCTCGGCCTCCTTCAGCGTGCCATGGACGCCAAGCACCTCGGCGCGATGCAGCCGGCATGATCCCGACAGGTTCTCCAGCCCGTGTCCCTTGCACCAGTTTTCGTAGCCGAATGTCCATTGGTTGGCCCTCGCCCAGTCGCCGAAGTTCCGGCAGGACCAGAGGATGTTGCAATAGAGGATGCCGCCGACAACCGGGTCTATGTCGCTTGAGAGGCCGAGCGCGGCGGCGAAATCCTGGTCCTCCTGGCCGGATTTGGTTTCCCCGAGGCAAAGTTTGAAGAAGCCGCGATAGATCAGCCCGAGCGATTCCACGACCGGGTCTTCAAGATGTTTGCCGACTTTGAAGGCCTGCTCGGCAAATGCGAGCGCCTGCTCGGGTTCTGCTTCGGCGCCCATGATGCGCGCCCCCATCCAGCACCACAGGCCGTGCTCCCTGCTCTCGGTGGCGCTGTCGATCAGCTGCGCGGCGCGCTTGTGCCAGCCCTTGGCGACGGCAAGCTCTCCCCTCTCGAGATGGATCCTGGCGAGGGTGACTGCCGGGGAGGCCGCGCGCAGGCGCTCGCCGGCCACGCCGTAGGCAGTCACGGCGCGAGCCAGAAGCGGGATGGCCGCAGCCGGCCGCCCCATGCATTCCAGTGCCAAGGCCCATTCTTCGAGATCGGCCGTCAGCAGCTCGTCGGCGGCATTCGCTTGGGCGAAGGAAGCCGCGGCCTCGTGCCATTTTCTGGCTGCAGCGGCCGCGCGTGCCGACAGGATTGGTGAGCCGGGGCTCGTTGGCTTGTCGCCGCCATCGGCCGGAGCCGACCTGTTCTCCGAAGCGACCGCTTGATCGAGGCAGATCCGGTAGCCGAAGCGGGGCAGGTTGCGCAGCGCCGTCTCCAGGCCGCCCTGGCGCAGAACGCCGCGGGCTAGGCTCGCCACGCGCTGCAGCGACGCCTCGGTCACCGTCACGCCCGGCCACAGCGTTTCGAGCAACTCATCCTTGCTCAAGGCCCGGTCCTGGTGCCGCAGCAGCATGGCGAGGAAATCGAAGACCAGGGGCTGCACCTCGATCTCGCTTCCGGCGCGGCGAAGGGCGCGGGAGTTTTCGTTGAGCTCGAAGTCGCCGAAGCGATGAATTCCCATCGGCAGCAATCCCTGTAACGGCAATAGGCAAAGGATCAGAACCAGATAAGAGCGGCATAAGGACTGTTGGCCGCCTCTTGGGCAATTCTCCGTCTGCCTGGCGAGCCAAGCTGCAGTTTACCTCAGCGGCCCCGGGGATGTCACCGGCACCCGACCTGGTCGGGCGTCCGAAGGCATTTCAACCGCAGATCAAGGAGATTGTGAAATGCAGAAATACATCATCGAACGCGAAATTCCCAAGGTCGGCACCTTCGAGCGCGAGCAGCTTCGCGATGCCTCCAAGGCCTCGAATGCCGTTCTCGCCGAGCTCGGCCCGGACATCCAGTGGGTGGAGTCCTTCGTGGCGGACGACAAGACGTTCTGCGTCTACCTCGCCAAGGACGAGGCGATCATCCAGCGCCACGCCAAGATGAGCGGCTTCCCGGCCACCAAGATCACGCAGGTGAAGCGCCTGTTCGATCCGACGACGGCCTACGCCGCCGCCTGACGGGGAGGGATGGATCGTGAAGCTCCGCGGCATGTGAGCCGTGAGCGCGATTGGTTCTGACCTCTTCTTCGAGAAGCCTTTGGGAGGGTCATTCACTGGCCCTTCCAATGTCATCGTTTAAACCGATGGAGACATGACTATGACCATCTTCGGGCAGGAGCTCGTCGCCAATCGATCCGCGCTTGGGTGCTCTTTCGCTACGGCCGTCGAAATCTGCCGTTCCGGCATAGGTCCCCTGGCGCGCATCATCCGCATCCGCAGGGATCGCGCCTGGCTGGACGAGTTGCCGGACTACCTGCTGCGCGACATCGGCGTCGAGCGCATGGAGATACGCTTGATCACCAGATTGGGCCGCAAGGTCGGCCGTAGCGAGCGGATCTGAAAGGACACGGGTTCCCTTACCGGGTTGGCGGCTGCGCCGCTCGGACGACCCGATCTGCCCGAACCTGTCGACACGCCCAAAATGCGCTGCTAGAAGCCCGCGCCACAGACAGGATTTCACGAATTGGCAGAAGACATCGAACAGGCGGTATCGCGCCGCCGCACCTTCGCGATCATCGCGCACCCCGACGCCGGCAAGACCACGCTTACCGAAAAGCTGCTGCTGTTCGGCGGCGCCATCCAGCTTGCCGGCGAGGTCAAGGCCAAGAAGGACCGCATCCAGACCCGGTCCGACTGGATGAAGATCGAGCGCGAACGCGGCATCTCGGTTGTCACCTCGGTGATGACCTTCGAGTATGACGACAACGTCTTCAACCTGCTCGACACGCCCGGCCACGAGGATTTCGCCGACGACACCTACCGCACGCTGTCGGCGGTGGATTCCGCCGTCATGGTCATCGACGCCGCCAAGGGCATCGAGCCGCGCACGCTGAAACTGTTCGAGGTCTGCCGGCTGCGCGACATCCCGATCATCACCTTCGTCAACAAGATGGACCGCGAGAGCCGCGATCCGTTCGAAATTTTGGACGAAATCGAGCAGAAACTGGCGCTGGATACCGCGCCGGTGACCTGGCCGATCGGCCGCGGCAGGACGTTTTCTGGCACCTATCATCTGGCGCAGAACGCGGTGCGCCGGAGCGACGACGAGAAGGAGCGCACCCCGGTCAACGGTCCGGATTCCAATCGCGTCGCCGGGCTTTTGCCGGAAAACGAGCGCAACGACTTCATCGAGGAGCTGGAGCTCGCGCGGGAAGCGTGCAGACCCTTAGACGTCGACGCCTTCCGCGAAGGCCATCTGACCCCGGTCTATTTCGGCTCGGCGCTGCGCAATTACGGCGTGCGCGACCTGATCGAGGCTTTGGGCGCTTACGGCCCGCCGCCGCGCGCCCAGGCAGCCGATGAACGCACGGTGGAGGCGACGGAGGAGAAGATGACCTCCTTCGTCTTCAAGATCCAGGCCAACATGGATCCCAACCACCGCGACCGCATCGCCTTCGTCCGTGTCTGCTCGGGCAAGCTCGAGCGCGGCATGAAGGCAAAGCTGGTGCGCACCGGCAAGCCGATGAGCCTGTCGGCGCCGCAGTTCTTCTTCGCCCGCACGCGAGTCACGGCCGACGAGGCTTTCGCCGGCGACGTCGTCGGCATCCCCAATCACGGCACGCTGCGCATCGGCGACACTCTCACCGAAGGCGAGGAGATCCTGTTCCGCGGCGTGCCGAATTTCGCGCCGGAAATCCTGCGCCGCGTCCGCCTCGGCGACGCCATGAAGGCCAAGAAGCTGAAGGAGGCGCTGCACCAGATGGCCGAGGAGGGCGTCGTGCAGCTCTTCTCGCCCGAGGAC
>NZ_RZSC01000473.1:0-4670 GCF_003998155.1 Mesorhizobium sp. M1E.F.Ca.ET.063.01.1.1 | reverse complement strand
CGAGAAGAAGTGGCCGCCGGGCTGCACCTCGGCGATTGCCTCGAAGCCGATGGCGTCGGCGTCGCCCGGCGTCGTGGCGCAAAGCTCGGCGACCGTCTGCAAGGCCTCGATATCGGTGATCAGCTTCTCGAAAGAGACGCTCAGGCCGCCTTCCAGCCAGCCGGCGGCATGGATGCAGACGGTGGCGCCGGCCAGCACCGAGCCCCACAGCGCGAATTGCGTCTCGTGCGCTGCCTGCGCGTCGGCGATGTTGGCGGCGCTGCCGCCGCCGGAGCGCCAGGGCAGTCCGGTGAAGCGGGCGAGCTGGCCGGCGCCGAGCGTCGCCTTGACGTGCTCCGGCGTGCCGAAGGCAGGCGCGCCCGACTTCATGTCGACATTGGAGGAGAACGAACCATAGACCACCGGCGCGCCGGGGCGCACGAGCTGGGCCAGCGTCAGCCCGGCCAGCGCCTCCGCATGCTGCAGCGTCAGCGCTCCGGCGACCGTGATCGGCGCCATGGCGCCCGCCAGGCAGAAGGGCGTGATGATCGAGACCTGGCCGGCCTTGGCAAAATCGATGATGCCTTGCGCCATCGGGATGTCGAGCTGGCGCGGCGAATTGGTGTTGATGACGGTGTAGCAATAGACGCCGGCGCGGAATTCATCCTCGGACAGGCCGCGCGCCAGCCGGACCATCCCGAAGCTGTCGTCGACCTGCGGCGTGCCGCGCGCGAAGACGAAGGGGAGCTTGTCGGACAAAGTGAGCTGAGCCCGGCCGGTGGCGTAGTGGCGAAAGCGGGTGTCGACGTCCTGCGGCTCGATGCAGGGGCCGAGCATGTGCAGCACGTCGAAATGCTGCAGCAGCTTCATGAACTCGTCGAAGGCGGCGAGCGTTCCCGGCCGCCGGCCGCGCTCGAGATCGGTGACATTGGGCGCGCCCGAGCCGGCGAGGAACGCCATAGACCCGAGCTCGAGCATCAGATCGCGGGACCGGTCGCCGCCATAGGCCGGGATCGAGCGCGGCGCGGAAGCCAGGGCCGCCTCGACCACGTCGCGGCCGATCCTCACCATCTGGCTGTCCTCGTCGACCAAGGCGCCGGCCTTGGCAAAGATGGCGCGCGCCTCCGGCAGCAGCACCTTGATGCCGAGCTCTTCCAGCACGCGCAGCGCCGTGTCGTGGATCGCGGCGACCTGGTCGTCGGAAAACACCGGCTGCGGCAGGAACGGGTTCTTCAGCGAACGGTAATTCGGATGGCGGCTCGACTCGATGCCGGCCTCACCGGTGCGTCCGCGCCGGCGTTCGCGCCTCAGATCGCGTGCGGCCTCGTCAATCATGGCATCCTCCTCATCCCCGCATCGCCCTGCCGTCGGGATCGTAAGGCGAGGCCGCGATGACGCGTGCCGGCCGTTCGACGCCGACAATGTGTACGGAAAGCGCCGTCCCCTCCCCGGCGAAATCGTCGTCCACCAACGCCAGGGCGACGCTCTTGCCGACGGTGTAGCCGTAGCCGCCCGAGGTGACGAAACCGACGCGCCGGCCCTTGTGCCAGACTGGCTCGAAGCCGCTGGCGTCGGCATCGAGGGCATCGACCTCAAGCGTAGCGATCCGGCGCGAAACACCCGCCTTGCGTTCCTTAAGAGCTGCTTCGCGGCCGATGAAATCGCCCTTGTCGAAAGCGATGAAGCGGTCGAGGCCGGTCTGGCCGGGCGTGTGGCCTTGCGTGAACTCGCGCGACCAGATGCCGAAGCTCTTCTCCAGCCTGAGCGAATTGAGTGCGTAGTAGCCGACCTCGGCGAGGCCGAGATCCTCGCCGGCGGCAAGCAGCGTCTCGCGCAGGGTCGAATGCAGGGTGGCCGGGCAGTTGATCTCGAAGCCGAGCTCGCCGGCGATCGACAGCCGGGCGACCCGCGCCCGCACCATCCCGATGTCGAACGCGCCGCAAGCCATGAAAGGTAGAGCTTCGGCGGAGATATCCTGATGGGTGGTGCGTTCGACGATCTTGCGTGCGTTCGGTCCGGTAACAAGGAAACCGGACGTCGCATCGGAAATGTCGGTGATCGAGACGCCGTCCGCCCTATGCGCCTCGAACCAGCGCATGTGGAATTCGCGCAGGTAATAGGATCCCATGATCCAGTATTCGCCGCCGCCCCAGTTGAGCACGGTGAGATCGCCCTTCAGCCTGCCGTCATGGCCGAGCATCGGAGCCAGTTTCGCGCGGCCGGGCTTCGGCAGACTGCAGGCCAGCAGCCGGTCGAGCCAGACCTCGGCGCCTAGCCCCAATACCGCATAGCGCGAGAAGGCCGTCGTATCGACGAGGCCGGCGGCGCGGCGGACCTGCAGCACCTCGTCGCCGACGATGTCGAAGGCGTTGGAGCGCCTCAGCGTCGTCTCCTCGCGAAAACCCATCGGCGCGAAATAGGCCGGGATTTCCAGGCCCCACGACGCCGTCCACTCGCAGCCTGCGGCGCTCATGCCGTCATAGGCGCCGGGACGCCTCAGCGGCCGTCCCGCCGGCAGCCGCTCGTTGGGGAAGGTCATGACGAAGCGGCGGGCATAGAACTGGCGCGTGGTCTGCTTGAGATATTCGCGGTTGGCGGCGAAGGCGCCGTAGCGGGCGATGTCCATGCCGAAGATGTCGGCCTGCGGCTCGCCGTAGATCATCCATTCGGCCAGCGACTTGCCGACGCCGCCGCCCTGGCTGAAGCCGGCCATGACGCCGCAGGCGACCCAGTGGTTCTTCAGGCCACGCACCGGGCCGACCAGCGGGTTGCCGTCCGGCGTGAAGGTGAAGGCGCCGTTCACCCATTTGCGGACGCCGGCGGTCGCCAGGCACGGAAAGCGCTCATAGGCCTTGGACAGCTCGGGGCTGATGCGGTCGATGTCCTCGGGGATCAGCTCGATGCCGTAATCCCAGGGCGCGCCGTCCATGTTCCAGTGCTTGGGGTTCTGCTCATAGACACCGAGCAGGATGCCCTTGCGCTCCTGCCTTAGATACGAAAAACCGTCGAGGTCGACGACGACGCCGATCTCCTCGTCGAGCGCGGCGACCTCGGGAATGTCCTCGGTGACGAAATAATGGTGCTCCATCGGCGTCACCGGCAGGTCGACGCCGGCCATCAACCCGACCTGCTTGGCCCACAGGCCGCCGGCATTGACGACATGCTCGGCAACGATCGTGCCCTTCTCGGTGACGACGTCCCAGCCGCCGTCGGCACGCTGCTTCAACTCGACGACGCGGTTGCGCAGGATGACATCGGCGCCGCGCTTTTTCGCGGCGCCCGCATAGGCATGCGTCGTGCCGTAAGGGTCGAGATGGCCCTCGTTGGAATCGTAGAGGCCGCCCAGCACATCGCTGACATCGACGATCGGGCAGATTTCCTTGATTTCCTCGGGCGTCACCAGCCGGGCCGTCTCGATGCCGACCGACTGGAACACCGCCCAAGCCGATTTCAGCCATTCCCAGCGCTGCGGGTCGCTCGCCATGTTGACGCCGCCGGTCATGTGCAGCCCGGCATTCTGGCCGGACTCGGCCTCGATCTCGCGATAGAGCTTGATCGTGTAGTCCTGCAGCGCCGCGACATTGGGATCGGCATTGAGCGCATGGAAGCCGGCGGCCGCGTGCCAGGTCGAGCCGGCCGTCAGCTCGGCGCGCTCGATGAGCGCCACATCGCTCCAGCCGAACCGCGTGAGATGGTAGAGCACCGAGGCGCCGACCACGCCTCCTCCGATGACGACTGCCCGGTAATGCGACTTCACGAGCCTCTCCCTCTCGTTGGAGGCCCTTACGGTACATGACCTGGACATATGTGTCTAGACACTTCTGTCCAGAGCTTGCGCTGCGTTTCGTGCCATGCCTATTGTGCGGCCATGATCATGACCGCTCCCCAGGCCGAACCATCGCCCGGCAACATCAAGGTCACGCGCTCGGACTGGATCAATCTGGCGCTTGAAACGCTGATTTCGGACGGCATCGAGAGCGTGCGCGTGCTTACGCTCGGCCAGAAGCTCGGCGTGTCGCGCTCAAGCTTCTACTGGTATTTCGAAAGCCGGCAGGACCTGCTCGACCAGTTGCTCAAGCATTGGCACGATACCAACACCACGGCGATCGTCGAGCGTGCCCGCCGCCCGGCCGAGACCATCATCATGGGTGTGATGAACGTGTTCGAATGCTGGGCCGACGAGCGGCTGTTCGACCCGAGGCTCGACTTCGCCGTGCGCGAATGGGCCAGACGCTCGGCCGACGTGCGGCGCATGATCGACCAGGCCGACGACGAGCGCCTCACCGCCATCCGCGACATGTACCGGCGGCACGGCTATGACGACGAGGACGCCTTCATCCGCGCTCGCGTCCTTTACTACATGCAGATCGGTTACTACGTGCTCGACCTCAAGGAGCCGGTCGAGGCCCGGGTCAGCCATCTCGCCGCCTATCTGCGCTCCTTCACCGGGCAGGAGCCGACCGAGGCGGATGTGGCGCATTTCATGCGCTTCATCGCGGCACGGTGATATCGCAAAGCATGCACGATCAACCTTAGCGTTCAACAAAGCTTGGGTGTGGCTTCGCTGCTCTTGTGAGCGGTGATAAAATGGTCGAATAGTCTGGCAGGGTGCCACCCTGAAACTGCCCGCATGCTGTTTCCGGGCGAAAGCGCGCCGGGGCGGAAGTCTGGAATGGCAAGTCCTTCGAAAC
>NZ_RZSC01000472.1:0-4674 GCF_003998155.1 Mesorhizobium sp. M1E.F.Ca.ET.063.01.1.1 | reverse complement strand
GGCTGATTACAGAGCAAGTGGCGATCCCCACGATCGGCATCGGTGCATCGCCGGCCTGCGACGGTCAAATTCTGGTTGTCGACGACATGCTGGGTCTGTTTGGCACTTTTCGGCCAAGATTCGTGAAGCGCTACGCAGCGCTGGGAAGCGACGCCGAGGCAGCGATCGCCGCATACGCAAAGGATGTGCGCGAGCGCCGCTTTCCAGCGCTTGAGCACGTCTTCGGCCATGAGCCGGGCACAGTCACTGAAGGAGCAGTCGAATGAGCGCCGCGATCGTCCGCATCGTCTCCGAACTTCGCAGCATCGTTGCCGCCTGGCGCCGCGAGGGCCTAAAGATTGCTGTTGTGCCCACCATGGGCGCCCTGCATGAGGGTCACCTCAGCCTCGTGCGGTCAGCACTTGCCAAGGCTGATCGCGTGATCGTGACGCTGTTCATCAACCCGACGCAATTCAACAATGCGGGTGACCTGGCCGCCTATCCGCGCACGGAACATGATGACGCGGCGAAGCTCGCATCCGTCGGCACCCATATCCTTTATGCTCCCAATGCCGCCGACATGTATCCGCCAGGCTTCGCGACCAGCGTTTCGGTCGGTGGTGTAAGCGACGGGCTTTGCGGCACGTTTCGGCCCGGCCACTTCGATGGCGTGGCAACGGTGGTCACGAAGCTGCTTCTGCAGACTGGGGCCGACCTGGCGTTTTTCGGGGAGAAGGATTTTCAGCAGCTCCATGTCGTGCGCCAGCTTGTCCGTGACCTCGATATTCCAATTGAGATCATCGCCGCTCCGACGGTGCGCGAGGCCGATGGCCTGGCAATGTCGTCGCGCAACGCGCGGCTCACTTTGGCTGAGCGCAACAGGGCGCCTCGGCTGGCTGAAATATTGGTCCAAACTGCCGGGCAGATGAGTTCGGGACAATCTGTACAACGTGCGCTGAGTGTTGGGCGCGAGGCGATCCTCGCCGCCGGTTTCTCGAAGGTCGAGTATCTCGAACTGCGCGCGGATAGTAATCTTGCCCCGATGCTCACATTAGATCGACCAGCGCGGCTTCTCGTCGCCGCTTGGCTCGGGGAAACGAGGCTAATCGACAATGTCGAGGTGGCGTTGCCGCGTCCTGAAATGTTGCATCAAGCCGCCGCCTGAATCGAAAGGACAGAACGCTTCGGCTTCGTAGAAATACGCTTGGCGTTTCGCACGTTGCCATGGCGACTCGGCACGCACATCGGTGCTCAAGGTTGAGATTGGAATTTTGTTTGGGGCGCGTCCACCGGGTTGAAGGGAATGCTGTCAGCTTAAAAGCGAGCACGGGAACGCGTGTTCGTTAAGCTCGCCAAACCTCGTTCCTTCTTGATATGAGACCTCTTCTGCCTCACAGGCCGAGGCTATGACCGATGCTCCGACGCTTGCCTCATTCCAATGCGTCTACGATAATTTTGTCGACCGGTTTCCAGAGCAACCCGGGCGCATGCTGAAGAGATGAAAGAACGCTTCGGCTTTCGGCCTGACCAGGGCTTGGCCAAAGATAGATGCCTACCGTTCGTCAACCAGAATAGCTTGACCTACCGGAGCTCTGAATTGCCAGCTCAACTTGCGCTCCTGCGAAGTTGCGCGGCTTATGAATCTGCCGTTGTCGTAGGGAGTTGGTGTTCTTGCAGCTCAGGCGGCTGCTCTTCGATCTAGATCCGAGATGATGCCAATATCCAATCGGAATTTGACTAAGCAGATATGCGTGTTCCCTAATATGCCACTAACTCGTGTGGAGCATGCAATTCGTAGCGCGCCCAAGTAGGGTTGGCTGTCCCTTCAGCAATGAGGGATCGATGGGTGGGGCTTCGGCTACAGTCGCGCCTCCTTCGGCCGGCGGACAACCGCGATGCTCGCCCTAACGGTACCTAATCGCGAAAGATTCGCCGGTTAAGCCGGAGTATAGATGCAGAGACATAGTATAGTATCACGTGTACGGGAGAAATTGTGCAATTCGTACGGTTTGTGCAAGTAATAGATGGGAGATAGTTGCATAACGGCAACGTGCAACTTCAATTAAACTGGCAAACATACTTTTTGAGTTGCGTAAATTCGATTGCTGGATAGCGTGCGCCTACGATGACGCACCGAGTTGCGATTGTGTTCGATCGCGCGGACAGGGTTCGTCCATCCACGCATTTGGACAGCTGAATGGAGATCGAGCATGGGAACCAAGAGCCGCTCCCCCGCCTAGTTGAAAATCTTAAAACTTTCCGGTCTAGGGGTCTGACCCGCCTCGTGTGCCATGCTCGGCGACTTCCTGTTTGTGAGCGCTGGTTCCCGGCGCCGATCCCTTGCGGGCTGGAACCTCCACGGGGCGACCTGCGAATCGGTCGTTTTCGTTTTGGACAAAAGCGTTTCCCAAGCGCGTGGGAGGCCTGGCCTTTTTTGGCCAAGCGCCGACCCGTTGAGAGAAGTTGAGGTTCGAGCCATAGCGCTACGAGTTCCCGCATATCGCGCCTTTTTCGAACCTTTGAGTCTACTGGATGCTCTTCAGCGGAATGTTGGGTGAACTGCTAATCGGAAAGTTAGTATGACCGGATCGAGCGACCTTAGCAGAAATGAAACGCGCCAGGCTGAGCTTTCAACCTTTGTCATGAAGGAAGTGCAGCGCATTCTTGCCCAATGCGATGAGGCGAGGCAGGGGCAAAAGGCTGATATACCTTCTGGTCCTCCCTCCAGCGATGCGACCGTCTTGGCCGCTGAATTCCTCGGCAGGCTCGAGGCCGAAGCGGCGCGAAAGCTAAGCGCCCAGGCGTGTGAGATCGCTACGCGACCGCGGTTACCCGAACGTCCGATCGGGCATTCGCATCTGGAAGATTGCCCAAGAGAAGGCGCGCGCATTGCAGAGTGGGCCGGCCCAGTTGCAGGGTCAACTCATCTTGAGAGACGCTTTGGGATACCGCGGTCCACGCTGCATTGGTGGCAGCGGCACAATGATGTGGTTGCGTTTCGCAGGGGCTCCCGCAAGCACGTGTTTCCGTTGGCCCAGTTCATCGACGGCAGGCCTATGCCCGGAATCAGGCAGGTCCTCTGCTCGATCTCCGATCCCAGACTGGCATGGCTGTGGCTGATTAGCCCTTCGCCTCTTCTGAAGGGTCGCGTTCCTGTCGAATTGCTCAGGGAAGGCATGGACATAGACGTTGCATCCGCCGCCCAGGCTCTGTCTTTGATGCAATCTCTATGACGATTGACCAGCGTCGGCTTCCCTGAGCCTAACGCTTGCGCCACTCGCGCGTCTAGGTTTCTTGCAGAATCGTACAAGCAAAGACATAGATGTCCCATTTGTACGGATTGTTCAGATGTACAGTTGTTCAATTTGTGCAAATAATACTGCCGATTTAGTGGCATAAATGCAACGGATACTTCTATATGTGGTCGGCAAATTGAATTTCAACTTGCACTAAATTCCGTGCGGAATAGCGTCCGAGCCGGGAAGGATGCTTCGTGATGCGGCATCTTTTTCGATAGTGGGGACAGGAGCGGTTCGTCGATCGACGTCGTCGCCCTTTTTCAAATCATTCAAGGAGATCAAGCATGAACATAAAGAGCCTTCTTCTCGGCTCAGCTGCGGCCCTGATCGCAGTGTCGGGCGCTCGCGCCGCCGACGCGGTGACGGTCGCCGAGCCGGAACCGGCCGAATACGTCAAGATCTGTGACGTCTACGGTTCGGGCTACTTCTACATCCCCGGCACCGAAACCTGCCTGCGTATCGGCGGCTATGTCCGTTACGACATCAGCGCTGGCGATGTCGGCAGCTTCGACGGCGCACGTTCGACAGACGTTCTGAACGGCAAGGACCAAGGCACCTGGCACAAGAACGCCCGCTTCTCGCTGAAGACCTGGACGGGCCAGGAAACCGAGCTTGGTACGTTGAAGACCTACACGCAGACGAAATTCAACTTCGGCAACAGCGCCTACTACGCGGGCGAAGACGGCAATCAGGCCCACAACAAGGGCGTGACGATGGATTTTGCCTGGATCCAGCTTGGTGGGCTTCGTGTCGGCCTGGACGATTCGGCGTTTGATTCGTTCATCGGCTATGCCGGCAACGTTCTCAACGACACCATCGTTCCTTACGGCGATTTCTCGACCAACCTCATCCAGTACAACTTCGATGCCGGCAATGGCTTCTCGGCCGTGATCTCGCTTGAAGAAGGTTCGGTGGACGTCAACAATGTCTTCTACGTGGGCACGATCGACAGCTATGTTCCGCATGTCGTTGGCGGCGTGAAGTACACGCAGGGCTGGGGCGCCATCGCCGGCGTCGTGGCCTATGACAGCAACTACGAAGAATGGGCTGGCAAGGTTCGAGCTGACTTCAACGTGACCAGCGAGCTGTCGGTATTCGCCATGTTCGGCTACGGCACCGACAACAATTCGCTCGATTTCGCCAGCGGCCGTGACTTCTACAAGCAGTGGGGCGGTCACTGGGCTTGGTGGGCCGGCGGCACCTACAAATTCAACCCCAAGACCTCCTTTAACCTTCAGGTTTCGGGTGACCAGGACAAGAACTATGGCGTGGCGGCGAACGTCGCTTATGAAGTCGTCCCTGGCCTCACGGTTACGGCGGAAGTTGATTACGACCACCTCGGCACCTTCGATTCGACATTCGCCAACAACAGCAGTTCCGCGTTCGGCAACTGGAC
>NZ_RZSC01000471.1:0-4684 GCF_003998155.1 Mesorhizobium sp. M1E.F.Ca.ET.063.01.1.1 | reverse complement strand
CTTCTGCGCCGCGGGATGGTCGATAGGCAGCTCGATCTCGACGCGCTGGCGCTCGCCGCCCACCTCGAGCTCTACTCGTCTGGTACCGGCGACGCGCCGGCTGGCGGCGACCGTGCCGGCGATGCAGCCGCTGCAGCCGTCGAGCAGCTCGACATCGTGCGGACGGAAATAGAGCAGTGCCTCGCCGGACGGAGCGTTCGGCGCCGGCAGGCCGATCGGCCGGTCGGCGAGCCAGATCTCGCCATTGTCGACCTTGACCGGCAGCGAGCTCGATTCGCCGATGAAGCTGTAGACGAAAGGTGAGTTCGGCGTGTCGTAGATCTCGTCGGCCGAGCCGACCTGCTCGATGCGGCCCTGGCTCATCACGACAACGCGGTCGGCAAGCTCCAGCGCCTCTTCCTGGTCGTGAGTGACGAAGACGGTTGTGTGGCCGGTGGCGTCGTGGATCTCGCGCAGCCAGCGGCGCAGTTCGCGACGCACCTGGGCGTCGAGCGCGCCGAACGGCTCGTCGAGCAAGAGCACCTTGGGCTCGATCGCCATGGCGCGGGCCAGCGCCACGCGCTGGCGCTGACCGCCGGAGAGCTGTGCCGGATAGCGCTTTTCCAGGCCCGAAAGCTGGACAAGGTCGAGCAATTCGGAAGCACGGCGGCGGATCTCCTGCGTGGAGGGGCGTGCGGCGCCGTGCCGGACCTTGAGGCCGAAGCCGATGTTGTCGGCAACCGTCATATGGCGGAACAGCGCGTAATGCTGGAAGACGAAGCCGACATTGCGCTCCTGGATCGACTTCTGCGAGGCGTCTTCCTCGCCGAAGTAGATGGCGCCCTTGGTCGGACGCTCAAGACCGGCGATCAGCCGGAGCAGGGTCGTCTTGCCGGAGCCGGACGGTCCAAGCAGAGCGATGAGCTCGCCTGACCTGATGTCGAGCGACACGTCGTGGAGCGCCGGAAACAGCTCAAACTCCTTGCGCACGTTGACAACGCGAACTTCCATACAGATCCCTCAGTTAGTTGATGCATGTCGTTGTCCCAAAACCGCTACACACTTTTGGGCGACATGCATCTTAGTGTCCGCGCGTCGCGGCGATCTCGGCGCCGTAGCGCATCTCGAGAAGTGTTTTCAAGACCAGTGTCACCAGCGCTAGGCCGGCAAGCAGCGAAGCGACGGCGAAAGCGCCGACGGCGTTGTACTCATTGTAGAGGATTTCGACATGCAGCGGCATGGTGTTGGTGAGGCCGCGTATGTGGCCGGACACCACCGACACCGCGCCGAACTCGCCCATGGCGCGGGCATTGCAGAGCAGCACGCCATAGAGCAGACCCCATTTCACGTTGGGGAGCGTCACATACCGGAAGGTCTGCCAGCCATTGGCGCCCAGCGAAAGCGCGGCTTCCTCGTCGCCATTGCCCTGTTCCTGCATCAGCGGGATCAACTCGCGCGCAACGAAGGGGAAGGTGACGAAAACGGTGGCGAGCACGATGCCCGGCACGGCGAACAAAATCTGGATGCCGTGCGCCTTCAGCCATTCGCCGAGCAACCCCTGTGCGCCGAACAGAAGCACATAGACCAGGCCGGAAATGACCGGCGAGACCGAAAAGGGCAGGTCGATAAGCGTGGTGAGGAAGGCTTTGCCCTTGAACTCGAACTTGGCGATCGCCCAGGCGGCCGAGATGCCGAAAATGACGTTGAGCGGCACCGAGATAGCGGCCACAAGCAGCGTCAGGCGGATCGCCGATCTGGTGTCGGGGCTGCCAAGCGCTTCCGTGTAGGTGCCGATGCCCTTGGCAAGCGCCTCGTGGAAGACGACGATCAGCGGCAGAAGCAGAAAGACGGCGAGGAAGGCAAAGGCAATCCCCATAGCCACCCAGCGCACCGGCTGGCTTTCGGTGACCGCCGCCGACTGGCTTTCGTGAAGCGGCTCGTAGGATTTGATCTCGGGGTCAGCCATAGCGCTTGCGGCTCCATGACTGCACGAGATTGACGACCAAAAGCATTACAAAGGACAGCGCCAGCATGATCGCGGCGATCGCGGTCGCCGCGGCGTAATTGTATTCCTCCAACCTGATCACGATCAGAAGCGGTGCGATCTCCGATTTGAAGGGCAGGTTGCCGGCAATGAAGATGACCGAGCCGTATTCGCCGACGCCGCGCGCGAAAGCGAGCGAGAAGCCGGTGATGATGGCCGGCGCCAGTCCGGGGAAGAGCACGCGAGTGATGATCTGGAAGCGGTTGGCGCCCAGCGTGGCCGCCGCCTCCTCGACCTCCTTGTCGAGTTCTTCCATGATCGGCTGGACAGTGCGCACGACGAAAGGCAGCCCGATGAAGACGAGCGCCACGACAATGCCGAGTGGCGTGTAGGCAACCTTGATGCCGAGCGGTGCCAGAAGGTGGCCGATCCAGCCGTTCGGTGCGTAAAGGGTGGTTAGCGCGATGCCGGCGACCGCCGTGGGCAGCGCGAAGGGCAGGTCGACCATCGCATCGGCGATGCGGCGGCCGGGGAAACGATAGCGGACCAGCACCCAGGCGACGACGGTGCCGAACACGACATTGACCGCGGCGGCGATGAAAGCGGTGCCGAAGCTGATCTTCAGCGCGTTGAGGGTGCGGCGGTCGACGGCGATCGCCCAGAAATCGGTCCAGCCGAGCGCGGCCGAACGCCAGACCAGCCCCGAGAGCGGGATGAGGATGATGAGCGTGAGGTAGGCAAGCGAGAAGCCGAGCGTCAATCCGAAACCCGGAATGACGCTCGGCTGTCTGAACCGCCACCCCGCCTGGGCGGGTGCTGTGGTCATGTCGTCCTGATCTATATCCTAGCTTACTGGGCCGGCTTATAAATCTGGTCGAATACACCACCGTCGCCGAAATGGTAAGGCTGCGCTTTCTTCCAGCCGCCGAATTGCGGATCGTCGACGGTGACAAGCTTGATTGCCGGCAGCTTGGCAAGGTCCTCGGCGGGCACCAGGTCGGGCTTGGCCGGACGATAGTGGTTCTTGGCGATGATGGTCTGGCCTTCCTTGGAATAGAGCCAGCCGAGATAAGCCTCGGCGACCTTGCGCGTGCCCTTGGCGTCGACATTGGCATCGACGACGGCGACCGGCGGCTCGGCAAGGATCGAGGTCGGCGGGTAGACGATGTCGAAATTGTCGGCGCCGAATTCGTCAAGCGCGAGATAGGCCTCGTTCTCCCAGGCGATCAGCACGTCGCCGAGGCCCTTCTGCGCGAAGGTCACCGTCGAGCCGCGCGCGCCGGTATCGAGCACCGGGACATTGGCGTAAAGCTTGCCGACGAATTCCTTGGTCTTGGCTTCGTCTTTGCCGTCATTGGCGTTGGCATAGGCCCAGGCGGCAAGATAGTTCCAGCGCGCGCCGCCGGACGTCTTCGGGTTCGGCGTGATCACCTGGACGCCGTCCTTAACCAAGTCGCTCCAGTCGTGGATGCCCTTGGGATTGCCCTTG
This sequence comes from Mesorhizobium sp. M1E.F.Ca.ET.063.01.1.1, assembly GCF_003998155.1. Taxonomy (NCBI): domain Bacteria; kingdom Pseudomonadati; phylum Pseudomonadota; class Alphaproteobacteria; order Hyphomicrobiales; family Phyllobacteriaceae; genus Mesorhizobium; species Mesorhizobium sp. M1E.F.Ca.ET.063.01.1.1. Next base: position 1,232 of record NZ_RZSC01000471.1, on the reverse strand, counting down.
CGCACCAGGAAGATGATGGTCGAAGTGTAGGGTGCCGAGTTGTTCTCGAACTTGGTGCGCCAGTCAGGGTTGATCTTCTTCGTCTTCGAGACGATGGCGTTGATATCGCCTTCGAGCGCCAGCGTCACGACATCGGCGTCGAGACCGTCGATCACCGCCCTGGCCTGTGCGCCCGATCCGCCATGCGACTGCTGGATGGTGACGGTCTCGCCAGTCTCGGCCTTCCAGTGCGCGGCGAAGGCCTCGTCATAGGCCTTGTAGAGCTCACGGGTCGGGTCGTAGGACACGTTCAGAATGGTCGTATCGGCAAACGCGAAACCGAGCGTGCCGAACTGGACAGATGTGGCGACCAGCGCGCCGAGCAGTTTCCTGAAATGAGGGTTGGTCATTTCCGCCTCCGTTGATGACGGCCGAACTCTACCGAATTGATAGAATTTAGATGCATTCAATGTTGCCTTTTTTGCCCCATCAAAGCAATTTTTCGCCGACGGCCGGCATATTCGGGAAACATTTTCCTCATATTAGCCAGAGCAGGCTCTGCGCCTGTCCGACGCCATCTAGAGACGGCTGGCGTGGCGGCAAGGTCTGAGCAGCGTGAGATTTGCGTTGGGGTCGATCCGCCCTTTCATGGCGCGGTGACGGGAAAGTCGAAACGCTGCTTGGCGAACGGTTCGTCTCGCAGCGTGAAGTGCCACCATTCGCGCGCATAATTGCGGAAACCGGCGGCGCGCATGGCCGACAGCAGCCTCTTGCGGTTGGCTGCCGCTTCGGCGGGAAGAGGGCGGTGGGCCGTCTCGCTCGTCGGGTCGAAACAGTCGAAGCCGGTGCCGAAATCGAGCGTGACCGCATCGGGGGCGCCGCAGGCGGGATCAGCGGCGCTTTTCTTGTCCATGGCGGCGAAGGCGAGGTCGACAGTCGAACCGCGCGAGTGGCTGGACAGTTCGCCGACATAACCCTTGGCAATGAGATCGCCGCGTTTGGCCGTCGGGTACCATTGCGGGTCGGGCGGACCGCCTTCTTTCGTCCATCTCCCCATGTCGGCGACGGCGCGCGCCGGGCGGTAGCAGTCGAAGACGACGAGCGTCAGGCCTTTGGCGCTCAATGCTTTCTGGACACTGGAGAGCGCCTTTGCCGCCTGTTCTGTCAGGATGCAGCCGGGGGCTTCGTAACCATCCACCTTGCGGCGCAGGAAGTTCTTGATACCGGCATAGCGGATATCCTGACGGATGGTC
>NZ_RZSC01000470.1:0-4704 GCF_003998155.1 Mesorhizobium sp. M1E.F.Ca.ET.063.01.1.1 | reverse complement strand
CTTGCGGCGTTCCTGCGGCGGCAGCGCCTTGATGGCGGCGCCGAGCGATTCCTCCAGCGTGCGGGCAATGCCGTCGGCCTCGATCAGAAGCATCGGCAGACGATAGGCGTCGGCCCAGGCGCGCCAGTCGGCGGCGACGTCGTCGAGATCGTCGGCGACCAGAAGCGGCACCGACAGCATCGGATCATTGTGCAGAAGCTCCAGCGTCACGGTGACATTGCCGTCCGGATCTTCCATGGCGCGGGCGGCGACGCCGCGGAACGCATTGGCGGGCAGCGCGATGATCGCCGGCAGGCCGCTCATCTCCAGCATGCGCCGGATGATCGCGCCACGCTGGTCGATGGTGAAGGTAACATCGCCATAGTCGTCGCGCGTGGCATAGCTCACCATCTGCGGCAGGCGAAACGGGTCGAGACGCATGTTGCGTCCCGCCCAGACTGGCTTCAGTCCAGTGTTCATCGAATGCCTTCCTGTTTCTCCTGAGGGCCGTTTTCCGGTTCTCTCCGGGCCGGTTTTTCCGGCCTCGTTATGGGAGAAACATTAGTGCTCGCTTCTTACCGCCGCGCTTAAGAAAGTCGGTTAAATTTTGCTGATCTCAGCCATGGTTATCGGAATGCGACCAGCCACAAGATGTGGGAAGAGTTAGATAACCTTACCGGGATTCATGATGCCGGCAGGATCGAAGGCCGCCTTTACCCGGCGCATCAGGTCGATCGCCATCGGCGGCGCCGTGGCGATCAGTTCGTCGCGCTTCAACTGGCCGATGCCGTGCTCGGCCGAGATCGAGCCGCGGAAGGAGCGCACGACATCGTGCACGGCGTTGTTCATCGAGCGGTAGAGAGCGAGGAACGCCTCGTCGTCACCGCCTTCGGGGCGCGAGATGTTGTAGTGCAGATTGCCGTCGCCCATATGGCCGAAGCAGACGACGCGCGCGCCGGGGCTGACAGATGCGACGGCGCCTGCGGCCGTCTCGATGAAGTCCGGGATCGAGGCGATCGGTACCGAGATGTCGTGCTTGATCGAGGCGCCCTCGGGCTTCTGGCACTCGGGCAGCACCTCGCGGAAATTCCAGAAGGCATCGCCCTGGGCAAGGCTTGCCGCGACCACAGCGTCGCCGACGATGCCCTTCTCGAGGCCGGCCGAAAGAATCTCCTCGATCAGCGCCCTGCCGTCTTCTTCGGAACGGCCGGAAGAAACCTGCATCAAGACATACCACGGCCAGTCGTCGGCCAGCGGCCGTGTGATGCCTTGACCATGCTTCAGCGTGAAATCGTAAGGCCTCTTGCCGATCAGCTCGAAGGCGGTGAGCGCCACGCCGGCCTGGTCCGTCGCCAGGGTGAACAGCGATAGCGCAGCCTTAGCCGAAGACAGGCCGACGAAGGCGACCTCCCTGCCCTTCGGCTTGGGAAACAGCTTCAGCACCGCGGCGGTGATGACGCCGAGCGTGCCTTCGGCGCCGACGAAGAGGTTCTTCAAATCGTAGCCGGTGTTGTCCTTCTTCAGCTTGCGCAGATCGTCGAAAACCTCGCCGGTCGGCAGCACCACTTCGACGCCCAGGCAAAGCTCGCGCGCATTGCCATAGGCGAGCACGCCGGTGCCGCCGGCATTGGAGGAGAGATTGCCGCCGATCTGGCAGGAGCCTTGCGCGGCGAGCGACAGCGGGAACAGCCGGTCGGCGGCGTCGGCCGCTTCCTGCAGCGTCTGCAGGATGACGCCGGCCTCGGCGGTGATCGTGTTCGACAGCACATCGATCTCGCGGATGCGGTTCAGCCTCGACAGCGACAGCACGATGTCGTGCCCGGACTTGTCCGGCACCTGGGCGCCGACCAGGCCGGTGTTGCCGCTCTGCGGCACGACCGGCGTTCCGCTCTCGGTCGCCAGCCGCATGATGCGGCTTACTTCCTCGACGCTGCCTGGACGCAGCACCAACGATGTCCGGCCGTGCCAGAGGCCACGCCTTTCGGTGATGTAAGGCGCGATGTCGGCCTGGTCGCGCAGCGCGTATTTGTCGCCGACGATCGCTGCGAAGCGATCGATGAGGGCGGGATCGATATCGAAAGGCTGGTCGTCGGATTGATCGTTCATGGAGCCCAAACTATGGCGCTCAGGCGATCTTGTCACGCGGGGCGGCGGCGCGTGCGAGCCGGTCGTTGATCGCCTCGCCCAGGCCTTCGAGCGGGATCGGCTCGACGGCAATGGTTGCGGCGCCGCTGCGGTCGAGCGCCTGCATATAGGCGAACAGATTGGTGGCCGCCTCGCGCAGATCGCCCGCCTCGGAAAGATTGCGCACCGCCACCGCACTCTGCCAGCCTTCGGCACGATCGCGGCCGAAGGCCAGCAGCGCCTCGCCCCTGGCGACCCTATCGGCATTGAGCCGCATCGATGCGCCCGGCGCATAATGCGAGGCGAGCATGCCGGGCGCCTCGATGCCGGCAGCGCCGCGCATGAGCTTTGTACCAGCAGCAGCTTCAATATCCTCGGCAGCGATGCCGCCCGGCCTCAGCAGCCTCAGCTTGCCGTCCTCGACCTTGACGATGGCCGATTCCAGGCCGACCGGCGTCGCGCCGCCATCGACAACCAGCTTGATCTTTTCGCCGAGATCGGCTGCGACCGCTTGCGCCGTCGTGGCGCTGATCCTGCCGGAGGAATTGGCGCTGGGGGCGGCAAGCGGCCGGCCGAGCCTCGCGATCAGCTCGCCGCCGAAGCCTTTCGGCATGCGCAGCGCGATGGTGTCCAGCCCCGCCGTGACCAGCGGATGGATGCCGTTTTCCGGGCGCTGCGGCAGCACCAGCGTCAGCGGACCGGGCCAGAAGGCCTCGGCCAGTTTCATCGACAGTGGATCGAATGTGGCGATGCGTTCCGCCATGGCGAGGTCGGCGACATGAGCGATCAGCGGATTGAAGCGCGGGCGGCCCTTGGCCTCGAATATCCGCGCAACGGCTGCGCCATTGGTGGCATCGCCCGCCAGCCCATAGACGGTCTCGGTCGGGATGGCGACGACATCGCCGCCTTCGAGCAGCGCCAGCGCCCGCTCCATCGCCTCGCCGACGGCAAGTATCTCAGCCAAATTCATCACCAATCATCGATACGCCGGTCCCCGTAGTACGGCTGGGAAGGCGGGGCAAGGGCGGGCGTTGGCGATTTATCAATCCCTAAAATGTTAAGTTTCCGCGCAAGCCGGCATCAATCCGCCCGCACTAGGGTGCGGATTTCCGGTTGTTGGGCTCGGGGAGTTTTCGTGATGCGTATGCTTTGTTTTGACGCATTTCCGGACGGAAGGCTACGGCGAAGTCGCCGAGCCCAACCGTTACACACTTCTCCCGGAATTGCTCTGGGAATGGTCGGTATCGGCATTTTGGCGACGACCGGGTTGGCGCAAGCTTCGTCCATCGTCGTGCTTGGCGCTGCGACCTCGACGCCATCCGTGGTCAGGCTGACGGCGATCGAGCCCGGCCCGATCTCCGCTGCCTCGACACCGTCGGTGGTGGCGCTCGGCGATCCAGTACCCGCCGTCACCGACGAGACGGTCGCGGCGATCCCGGAGAAATCCGGGCATGGCCGCGCGCAGACGCCGATGATCATTCGCGGCGGCATCGTCGGCGGCGCCTTCGCAACGCCCGCGGCGATCGCGGCTGCCAAGACCACGGCACCGGCTGCCACGACACCGGCAAACGGCACCGCGCCGGCTGCTGCCACGCCTCCCAACGGCACCGCCACGACGGCCGCCAACGGGCAGGCGAAAGCGGCCGACAACCAGGCGGCCGCCAATGCATCGGGCGGCCAATCGCAGCCGCAAGCCAAACCACAAAACGCCTCGACATTGCCGCCGGTCGGCAAGGCAATGTAGGCCGGCCCTCGCGGCGGCCCGGTTGCGTCGGGTGCCAAGCCGAGTGGACTTTTCGTTGCTGTCCGATTTCCGTCATCCGGCTCGTGCACAACAGGGTGATTTTCAGAGGGGGATTTCATGACGGGTTCGAAAGCAATGATCGTCGCCGGGCTGTTGGCTGCGTCGGCGCTGAATGCGGCCGCTGCCCAGGCTCAGGACATGCTGGGTTCCTATGTTGCGCGCATTTCCGAACGCGACCATCAAGCCAGCGACGGCTACCCGCTGCGGAGCGCGGCGCAGATGGTGCGGCAGGACCGGGCCAACTGGCACAAGTTCCGCCGGCGCGACGCCGACGACCAGGGCGATCCATGGTTCCGCGGCAATGATGACCGCGCCCAACTGGAGCGCATGCTGGAACGCGGCGGCGCGATGAGCAGCGCGACCCGGCGCGCCATCGTCAATGGCGAGCCGCTGATCGAGGTCGACGTCTATCCGGACAGCGTGCGCGTCAGCATCCTGGAGGACTGATAGACAAGGGTTGACGAAAAAAGGGCGACGCTCACCGCGCCGCCCTTTGTTGTTCAAGCGATGAGAAACGGCTCAGGCCGCTTCTTCCTTGTCGTCATCGTCGGACTCGTCTTCGTCGTCGCCGTCTTCATCCTCGTCATCACCCGAGGCCTTGGCGTCTTCGTCGTCCTCATCCTCGTCGTCCGACTCGTCCTCGCTCGTGGCAGTGGCTTCCTCATCGGCGTCTTCGTCGTCCTCGTCGTCGCTGTCTTCGTCGCCGGCTTCTTCCTCGTCGCCTTCGTCCTCATCGTCTTCAGACGGATCGGCGGCTTCGACCGCCGCGGCGGCATGGTCGAGGAGGCTTTCAGAAG
>NZ_RZSC01000046.1:0-18294 GCF_003998155.1 Mesorhizobium sp. M1E.F.Ca.ET.063.01.1.1 | reverse complement strand
GTGAGTAATGTGTCGGGACGTGGGCTCGCTGAGCTGGGTTGAGGGCTTGTCTCAGCGAGCCTCCAGGTTTGATCCGCTTAAGGCTTGATGCCTTAAAAGCGCGTCGCGCAAAACGAATTCAGGCGACGCGCTTTTAAGTCTTTGTTTTGATGCATGTCGTTCGCCCAAAACCGCTGCGCACTTTTGGGCGACATGCATTAGCGGTTCAGCTTTTGGAATCGACCAATTTGCGGGTCTTTTCGAAGTCGGCGTCCCGGGTGTCACCCGCCTGGATCTTCTTGAGCTCGTCGGCCGGATCTTCCGAGGCGTGCTTGAAGCTGTACCACCGGCCATCCGGATCCCTGCGCTGCTGGACGGTTCCATTCTGGACGCGATGGCTGAAGCAGGTGCGAACGGGCGTTGCGGCAGAGGCGGTCGAGCGCCAGACGAGATCCATGCACATCTTGCCGTCGTTGCTGAGATGCCATGTGCCCTCGGCGACAGAAGTTGAATCGGGCTTGGACGTGAAGGCCCGCATCTTTCTGTCTTGCGCGAAATAGGCGGCTCCGTCGTCCCAATTCCAGGTGCGGTCCGCATAGAAAAGCTGCAGCTCGAACGCCGTCGGCGTGGTGACTGCGTGAGCCGGCGCGGGTTCCTGAGCGCCGGCCGCGTGAGCGGCGCCGCAAAGCGCCATCCCCCCACAGGCGAGGATTAGCATCCGGGCGGATCGATCGCGACCCACGCCCCTGGCTGGTTCGGATGGCCATATTTTTCGAGCTGTCTGCACAATGAACGATAACATGCCGATGTCGCCTTTCTTTTCGGCGTCACCACCCAGGCTGGGTCTTCCCCAACATCGCAGTTACCGCCCCCGGGTGTTATTAATGGTCGCCCGAGAAACGGTGTCAACCTTTCGTTGCATAGGCAACAAGAGTGCTTTGCGGACAGTGATCGCGGCCGCGCCAAGCTTGTGGATTTGAGCAAGCCGCTGGTCTATAGGATCAGCCGCCCTTGATGGAAGCGGAGACGTAGAACGGGCCGCAAACCAGGCAAGGCCCGAATTTCGGCGGCCGCACGCCGGACAGGAAACCGGCAAGGCAACCGGCGATGCAAACCGCCCCCGACCGCGCGGAGCATCCTCGAAAAGTGGAGCATTTGCCGTAACGCGGCGGTGGACGCCATCGGAGAATTGGTTGAAGCGAGCGGTATCGATAATCGTCACCCTGGCGCTGCTGGCATGGCTTGCCAGCGACTCGCGCTGGAAGATGGTCGGCGATGCATTTGCCAGCATCACGCCCGGCGCCTTCGCGGCGGTGACGCTGGCGCTGTTCGTCACCTATGTGCTGCGCGCGCTGCGCGTTTGTGACGAATTCCGCGACGAGGTGAACGGCCGCTTCGGCGCCTGCCTGCGCGTCATACTGATCCACAACGCCATGATCAACGTGGTGCCGTTCCGCGGCGGCGAGACCGCCTTCCCGCTGCTGCTTCGCCAGGTGTTCGGCATCTCGATCGTGCGCGCCGGCGCCTCGCTCTTGTGGTTCAGGCTGCAGGATGCCTTCGTCGTCGGCGTGCTTGCCTGCCTTGTGTGGCCGAGCCTCCATCCGGCGCTCCGGGCAGCGGGCATCGCGGCGCTGATTGCCGTCGCCTGGTACCTGCCGCGCTGGGCGCGCGCGCCGCATGACTGGGCCCATCGCGGCAGCATCGTCTCGAAGCTCGGCAAATTGCGCGACATCTTCACCGAGGCCACGGGGCGCTCCCGCTACGGCTGGTGGTGGACAGTGGCCAATTGGACGCTGAAGCTTGCCGTGCAGGGATGGCTGCTCGCGATGCTGCTCGGCACCTCCTTCCAGACCGCCTTTCCCGGCGCTGTCGGAGCCGAGGCCGCGGCCATCCTGCCGGTGCAGGGCGTTGCCGGCTTCGGCACCTACGAGGCGGGCGCCGCGGCGGCGTTGCTCTATTCCGGCATCGCCGTGAAGGACGGCCTGCAGGCGGCGCTGGCACTGCATCTCTTCATCCTCTGCTCGGCCGTCGCCACCGGCGCGATCGCCTGGCTGTTTCCCTCCAAATCGACGCTGCCGGAGAACCCGGCCACGGGACCCGCAAGGAAATGACCGCAATGAACGTGCTTCCCATTCCTGTCTCGGGCCTGCCCGAGGGCGCCGTCATGCCCGAGCACAGGCTTTCCATCGTCATTCCGATGTATAACGAGGCCGACAATGTCGAGCCGCTGCTCATGCGCATCCACCAGGCGATGGAGAACTACAGCCAGCCCTGGGAAGTGGTGCTGGTGGACGACGGCAGCACCGATGCCACGCCGAACGAAATCCGCAGGCTCGCGGCCGAATACGGTCCGCATGTGCATGGCGTGGAACTGGTGCGCAACTTCAAGCAGACCGCGGCCATGCAGGCAGGCCTCGACGCCGCCCGCGGCGACGTCATCGCGACGCTCGACGGCGACCTGCAGAACGACCCGTTCGACATACCGCGCATGGTCTACCGGCTGCTGACCGAGGATCTCGACCTCGTCGCCGGCTGGCGCAAGAACCGCCAGGAAGGTTTCTGGATGCGCAGGCTGCCTTCGCGCATCGCCAACTCGCTGATCGCGCGCGTCACCGGCGTGCGGCTGAAGGATTATGGCTGCAGCCTGAAGGTCTTCCGCGGCAGCGTCATCCGCAGCGTCCGGCTTTATGGCGAAATGCACCGCTTCATCCCGGCGTGGCTGGCGACGGTGACGACGCCGCGCCGCATCGCCCAAGAAGTGGTAACCCATCACGCCCGCATCCACGGGCAGTCGAAATACGGTATCTCGCGCACCTTCCGCGTGGTGCTCGACCTCGTCTTCATGTTCTTCTTCATGCGCTATCGCACCAGGCCCGGCCATTTCTTCGGCGGCATCGGCATCGTGCTCGGCGTGCTCGGTTCGCTGATCCTGACCTATCTATTTGCCCTGAAGGTGTTTTTCGGACAAGATATCGGAACGCGTCCGATGCTGTTCACCGGCTTCTTCCTGGTGATCGCCGGGCTGCAGGCGGTGACATCGGGGGTGCTCGCCGAAATGCTTTCGCGCGTCTATCTCGAGGCGAACGTCTCCCTCGCTTATGTGGCGCGGCCGCAGCCCGCGCATGGCGAAGGCGACGGCTGGCATTGGCCGAGCCCGCCGGCGGGCGCCAAGAAAAGCCGGCGCCGGAAATGATGCCGAACACCCCCTGCCCCAAGGTGAAGATCGCATGACCGTCCTGGTGACCGGAGCCGCCGGCTTCATTGGCAGCCATGTCTGCCAACGCCTTCTGGCTCGCGGCGACGCGGTGATCGGCGTCGACAGCATGAACGCCTACTACGATCCCGCGCTGAAAGCGGCGCGGCTCGCCAGGCTTTCCCCATACAAGGGATTTTCGTTCCATCGGCTCGACATCGCCGAGCCCGGCGCCCTGGCTGGGAAGCTCGAGGGAACGCAGGTCAGCGGCATCGTCCATGTCGGGGCGCAGGCGGGCGTGCGCTACTCGCTCGAAAATCCACGCGCCTATATCCACGCCAACATCGCAGGCCATCTGGAGGTGCTGGAGCTCTACCGCGCCTCGCCCAGCGTCAGGCACCTGGTCTATGCCTCCTCGAGCTCGGTCTATGGCGGCAACACCAAGGTGCCGTTCGCGGAAACCGACCGCGTCGACAATCCGGTGTCGATATATGCCGCGACCAAGAAGGCCGACGAGCTGATCAGCTCGACCTACTCGCATCTCTTCGGCCTGCCGCAGACCGGTTTGCGCTTCTTCACGGTCTACGGTCCATGGGGGCGCCCTGACATGGCCGCCTGGATCTTCACCGAGGCAATGCTGGCCGGCAAGCCGATCCGCGTCTTCAACCATGGCGAGATGTGGCGCGATTTCACCTATGTCGACGACGTCGTCGAGGGCGTGATCGCGGTTCTCGACAAGCCGCCAGGGGCCGGCGTTGAGCGCCACAGGATCTACAACATCGGCAACAGCCAGCCGGTGCATCTCGGCCGCTTCATCGAGACGCTGGAAAACCTGCTTGGCGTCAAGGCGATCCGTGAGGACCTGCCCATGCAGCCTGGCGATGTCGAGAAGACCTATGCCGACACCAGCGCGCTGGAACGCGACTTCGGCTTCAAGCCGAAAGTGTCGATCGAGGAAGGACTGGCGAAGTTCGTCGACTGGTATCGGCACGAATGGCGGCCGGAAGGCAAGAGGTAGGGCATAAGCCGCCGCCGGCCCCTGCCCTACATGCATCCTTCGATGAATGGGCCGCTGACCCATAGCGAGCCATTGGTGTACATGGCGGTCCCGCTGTCGTCGGTGTAGCCATGGGATTGCTCATCGACATGCAGTTTGCCATTGGGCACCAACTGCCCGTTCACCTTGATGCTCTTGATGAAAAGGTTGCGATCGCCGGGCGAGCCGTCTCCGGCCCACTGGTCGTTGATATAGCGAATCTCGATTGACTTTGGATTGGGCGCGCCGCTGAGATCGATGCGGAACGGCCGCGCGTCCATTGCCGCATCGTTCAGTTCCGCCACGCGCTCCTCGCTTGTCGATGCCTTGCTCCCCTTGCCCTGGACGGCGATTTCAGCAAGTCGCTTGCCGTCAACGAGAACGTCGAAGTGAGGCGGACCCTGGTAATCGGTGCCGGCCGCGTCGATCTCCAGAGACATGGCGGTGCAGTGCCCGGCGTCCGTCTCGTTCTCGGCGACAAGGTTTGCCATTCGCCGCTTCTGCGACTGCACCCATCCGGCGATCGGCTGCAAAAGCGCCGTTCGGTCGCTTGAACCGTCGTTGAAGAGGTTCGCCCTCTCCCCGGGATCCGTCCTGAGGTCGTATTCTTCGACCTTGCCGGTGGTCGCGTTGAAAATCACCTTTCGATCGTCTTCGCGATAGCCGAGCAAGGACCCGGCCCAGGGGTTGAAGAAGAAGGTCTTGTTCGGCCGCTGCTCGCTGAACAGGCTGCGTCCCTGCCATTGCTTCGGCAGTGGAAGTCCGAGTACGTCGAAGATCGTCGGGGCGACATCGATAATGCCGCCAACCGGATGCGCGACCTCGTCATGGAAAAGGCGCTTGTTGATCATGATCAGCGGGATGTGGACGTTCTCGTCGTAGATCGCGCTGGCATGGATATACTCGCCATGCTCCCCGAACGCCTCGCCATGATCGCCCAGGATGACGACAAGTGTCGAATCGAGCTTCCCTGACTGCTTCAGCGATTCAAGGATTTCACCGAGCGCCGTGTCGCCGACCTTCAAGGCGTTGAGATAGGCGTTGAATTTCTCATCATCGACATAGTGCATCGGCCCCCTGTCTTTGGCGGAAGGCGTCATCTTCGAGAACATCGGGCTGTCGGAGATGTAGGGATAGTGGGTCATCGCCGTGAACATTATGCCGAAGAAAGGCTGCTCCGAATCCTTGTTCATCCAGTCGATGATCGATTGCGCCGTGCAGAGATCGCTGTTGTAGTCCATGTTCTTCCACTGCTCGGTGCTGAGCTTGAAGGTCGGGGTGGCGCATTTTTGCCCTCGGTAGTCCTGGATCACATCCAGTCCCTTGTTGAGCAAAAACTCATCCACTCGCTGGAAGCGGGAATCCGCACTCCAGAAAAACCCGGTTCGAAAATCGTGCTTGGACAGCGTGTTGGAAATCGAATCCAACGGCAGATACGGGTACCTGCTGGTCATCCCGTAGAACGAGATGTCGTTATACATCGAGGTCAGCAGGGAGAATATCGAGTAGTGGGTGGAAGGCGCGTGCGCATAGATGTTGTCGAAGCGGATGGAATCCGCGGCATAGCTCTTGATGTTCGGCGTAATCGGATACTTGCCGCCAAAGGTCTCGATGTACTTTGATGGTACCGACTCCATCATGAAGATCAGCACGTTCTTGATCGGATTTGGTGTCGGCGCCTGGAAGCTTGATGTTTCCGGCGGACGCTCGCCGACGCTGGCGACATCGGGATCATCGGCGCCGGCGCCGATCGCCAGCATGACCGGCGTTGAACTGAACCAGGCCGACTGTACGAAATAAACGAGCGGATTGTCGACCTTCGGCGCCGGCAGCGCTTCCGCGCGCACGTGATAACCGGTAGCGGCCAGCGCCGCGCCGACACACAGGACCAGCGCTATCAGAAACGCCCGGTGACCCGCGGAACTCAGCCGGTGGCCCCACCTGCCTGCGGCGGAGCCGAGGACCAGCACCAAGACGATTGACCCGCCAAGGGTCGCGGCGCCTCGCATATTGAGCGCGTCGCCCATGGCATTCTTGGCGTCGGCATTCTGCAGGAAGTCGCCATAGACCAGCCACTGGAACGTGAATGGCTCACCCAGCATCTTGACGAGATTGATGTTGGCAAACCCCCAAGCCAGCGACACCACGACGACGAGATAGAAGAGGAAGACGATTGCCGCGAAGGCAAGCCTGCTTGCCTTTGCGGCAAAGAGCAGGATCAGCGTTGCCGCCGTCAGTGACGCAACGAGGATCAGATCGTAGTAGCTTGCCGCCAATCCCATGGGGATGGACGCCAGAACGCCCTGAAGTGTCGTTTGCGGATCGAGGATGACGCCCCGGTAGACGCCCAGCAGCAGCCATGACAACAGGCTGGTGCAAATGATGCGCAAGGACATGCGCCTGAAGCGCAGGTTCCGCGTCAAGGCCGTTTTCGTCTTCGATTGCGCCTGGCCGCTTTCGGATCGGCTCGCCGATCCCACATTGCCGCCGATACTCATGCAATTGCCCGCCGCCAGTTTGCGCTCCGGCCACAACCACTGCCGGCAGCTTTCAAACCCACGCTTGCAGAATCAGCCCGGGCCAAAAAAGAGTCAACAAAATCAAGTATGCATTAACCATGTCTCTTCAGAACTGGTTAACCGAACATATTGAAAGACAATTGGTTTCGCTGATTGACGGCGGATAAGGGCGCGCCGGCCGGAATTGGCAAGCCGGCGAATTTCGACGACGACAAGATTGAGCTAGACGGCCTTGGCACTCCGGTTCTCGCCAAACCGGCTTCCCTTCCGGACATCAGCCGAACGCATACAGATCGTCCGTCGAGGCGGCTCTGAAATAGGTTACGAATTCCCAGTAATTCTCGATACGGTCGACGAAAGGCCGCTGCGGCGGCTTCAGGATCTCGGTCTCGAAATGATCCAGGCGCTGGGAACCGCCGAGATAGGCGATGATCGCATTGCCAACCAGCGGATCGCCGATGTCGCTGTAATGGATCGGAAAAAATGGCTGCCGGGTTTCGAACAGCACGGATCTGATCTTCGCGCGAAACAGGTTCAGTTCGCGCAGATAGGCGTTGAACCGGTCTATGTCGAAGTACACCTTTTTCCTCGGACTATCGGACGCGACGGGATCGGAGGCGTGCACCGTCCAGACCCCAGAAGCCTCCGCCTCGAGCAGCGAGACGAAGGACGCGATCGGATTTCTTACAAGCCAGAGCTTCTTGACGCCCTCATCTTCGAGCACGGGGAGTATGGCCGGCCGGGTCTGATCGGGAAATATGTGAAAACCGACAAAGCGCGCCGACGGATCGTCGAAAATCCGCGCGATGAAGCGCTCCGGCTCGGCATCCCGCAGATCGACGCGTTCGCGCGGCAGGTTCATTTTCTCATGGTAGTCATAGCGCAAGCCGACAAAGCCCGGATTGAAGACTTCGCCGTGCAAGACCATGCCGTCATACTGGTTGAGATGGCGATTGAGCGCTTGGGACCCGGTTCTTGGCGAAGCGATCAGCACGAACTTTTGGCAAGACTGCATTCGGACCACGCCCAATCAACAGATGTCTGAAAATACACCAATGGCCGTTCAATTGAGAGCCGTCGCATGAATCGGCAACGGCGGGCGCATGACGCACCCGCCGTCGGATTTATTCCAGCACCGGCTCGAGGATCAGCCGCCACGCAGGCGCGTCGGGCTCAGGCTTGCGATGGTCGTACGCTGCGCGGACGGACAGGTCGGGAGGAAGCGGCTCGCATCCGCGTAAGTCATGGTCGCGATGGAATTCTTCAGCCCACCACGCTTGGCGATCCATCCGCGAACCCAGCCAGGATAGTTCTTCATCATGAAGTTCGCGGCAACCTGATTGCCCCGCGCACCGGCACCATAGGGCAGATGGAAGCCGAACGATGCGTTGCGCGTGACGCATATCTTGCTCTTGGGCATGGACAGATAGAGCGTGCAGGCCGAGTCGCACGCACCATCGAATCGCACAAAGCCGCCGCTGCGCCGCAGCTTCAAGGCACGGATGGCATAGTCGATCACATAGCCACCGCGATCGCCGCTGATCGTCTTGACGTTGGCGGTGCCGAGACTGATGCGCGGACGCAGCAATTCCCCTGCAGAGCTCGTTGAGACCATCGCGCCCATCAGACCGAGCGCAGCGAGAAACTTCACCGTCGTTTTCATTTGCGCCTCCTGCTATGCCGTGAACGATTAGCCGGGACGCGTAAAGATTGGTTATGCCGTGTCGCTAAACTTGTAACAGTCGATTGATTGTACAGCCTTTTTAGGGACCGCTTGATGGTCTTGGTTTACCAACGGCGCAGAAGGATGATCACCGAAAAGTAAACCAGGGATGGTCAAAAGGCACAGAAGCGGAAGAACGCTGCTTATGAATTTGGGGCAGAGGAACCGGCAATGGCCATTGGGAGCAAGCTGAGGAAGCCGTCGAAGCCGCAAGGCGGTCGTCGCCGCATCTTGGTGGTGACGCAAGCGATCCGGCTCGACGTCGACATCGACGACGCCACGGCGCCCGGCGAACTTGCCAGGCTGTTCGCCGAGGACGGAGACGACGTCATCCTGCTGTGGGTTGTCGGCCGGGATGTGCCGTCTGCCGACGAGGTGGCAGCGTACCGCTCGGAATTCGAGGCCGCCTCGGTCAAACTGGAGGTTCTCGACAGGTCCGATCAACTGCTCCCTTCGCTGGCGACGCCCGAGAGCCGCTCCGCGGCGTTGCTGCATTACCTCGAACGGTCCAATCACGATCTGGTCTACGCGCCCCTCGAGGGCGGATTGGCTTATTACACGCTGCTGGCGGCCGAAACCGGGGCCTTCGCGCCTCCGCCGATCATTGTCTTCGCCAACGCTCCGGAGGAATGGGCGCGCGAAGCCGACAAGGCCTTCATGGGAAGCACCGAGGCGATCGCCATCGCCTATATGGAAAAATACTGCGCGGAGATGGCAGGCCGGACGATCTGTGCCTCCGCCACGCTGCGCAAGTGGATGCTGTCGAAAGGCTGGAAGGTCCGCAAGGCGGCGGTGATGCCGATGTTGCCGCTGTCCGCCGGCATCGGCCGGGCCGGTGCGCGGCCGGCGCCCAAAAGCGGACCTGTGCGAGAGCTCGCCGTCTTCTCCACGGCGCGGTTTCGTGATGGCCTGACGCTGCTTTGCGATGCGCTGGACTTGCTCGCGCCGTCGGCGCCCCCAGGCCTGACCCTTACGGCGTTTGCTCCCTTCGGCAAGATCATGGGCGAGCACAGCGGCGGACTGCTTCTGCGCCGGGCCGAGAAATGGCCGTTCAAGCTCAAGATTTTGCCCGCCGCGGATCTGGATGCGAAGCTCGACTACGTCCAGCGCAACGGTGCGTTGGCGGTCATCCCTTCGCTTGCCGCATCGACAGGCGCCGCCGTCGCCACCTGTATCGCGGCGGGATTGCCGTTCGTTGCCACCAACGCCGGCGCCAATGCCGAGGCGTGGAACGCAGAGGCGGAGCAGCCTCGATTGGTCGAGCCTGACGCCGGCCAGTTGGCCCGCTCGATCCTGGCCGCGCTCGGCAGCCCGCCCCGCCCGCGGCGGATAGACGTTTCTGGTCATTGTCGGCAGGCCTGGCTCGCCACACGCAATCCGCCGGCATCGGCCGTACGCCGGCGCGTTGGCAAGCGCGCCGGTCCGGCGCCGCTGGTTTCGATCGTCATGGCCCATCGCAACCGGCCGCTCTATCTGAAACAGGCGATCGCGGCGATCGAAGCGCAAACCTACGACCGGCTGGAACTAGTGCTGGTCGATGACGGAAGCGACCAGGATGAAGCTAGGCGGTTGCTGGATGCGCTGGAGCCGGCCTTCCGTCAGCGCCGATGGAAGATCTTGCGCCGGCCGCACAAACACCTTGGCGCCGCGCGAAACGCCGGTGTCCGCGCCGCGCGTGGCGAGTTGATCCTGTTCGCGGATGATGACAACGCGCTTTTTCCAGAGGCCGTCGACCAGTTCGTCCGCGCCATGACGGCATCTGGAGCGGATATCTGCACCGCCTTCCAACTGATCTTCTACGAGGATTTCGTTCCCGCGGACCGGGCGGACGGGCTGATCCAATACTTGCCGCTCGGCGGCCCCGACGCTCTCGGCCTGATCCACAATGTCTATGGCGATGCCAATGCAATGGTGCGCCGAGAGGTTTTCTCACAGATCGGGTTTCTGATCGAAGAGCCTGGCTATGCCATGCACGACTGGGAATTCTTCGCGCGAGCTTCCCTTGCCGGGCTGAGGATCCGGCCGATTCCGAAGCCGCTTTACTGGTATCGCTCGAAGCCGGACGGAATGTTCCGGACCTCGAACTGGTACGACAATCGCCGTCCCATCATCGAGGCGTTCAGGTCGGGCCGATTCGACGACGCCGGGCTGCTGTATCAGCTTGCCATCGCCCAGAACACGGCACGATCCGAAATCGAAAGCGCGCGCGAAAACCTGAGATATACCCCCGCCTATCGAAAGTATCTCGAACTCTGCGATCTCGAACCGAACAGCGATGCGGCCATCGGAAGCCTCGCCGCCATCGCCCTGGCGACCGGGCGTCCCGATACCGCGGCGACCTTGCTTGAGGGGGACGCAGCCAGGACCAGTGAGGACACTCCAGACGAGGCCGATGGAGCCGACGGCTCACGCAGCCTCGCCTTTCAAGCGCTGAGGAGCGCTAGGCTTCTCACGCCGCGCGTCTGCGATCTTCCATTGCTCCTGGTGGCGCGGGACGATGGCGGGATATTCCTGCGACCGCATCTGGACGGGCCAGTCGCGGCGTCGCTCGATCAACAATTTCCACCCTTCTTCCGCAGGCTGGAGGCAGCAGTGGAAGTCGCGCATTCCAACGCGCCGGCAATCGACTTCGGCCTTGCCCTCGCCCGCCCCGACTGGATCATCGACTGGCAGCAGGACATCGCTCGGCAAACCATCGCTTTTTCCGGATGGACGGCCGTTCGGGACAAGTTCGCGCGCCACCGCCTGGTGGCGTCGCTTCGCGTGCGGCACAAAACGCCGCTCTCGATCATTCTGGCGGTTCGTTTCGCGGAAACTCCCAACGGTTTTCCAACCAATGCCTTCTTTCGAAAGCTGACGCTTTTCAGCGATTGAGCGCTGCCCGAGACCCATGCTGCCGCGGTTAAGGTTAACCCGGCTTGGCGCTCCACACTCACCCCGATAACCTCCCGTTATGGTTGACAAATTATTAACCGGTTATATTATTAAGGTTTATGGGGCATGTGGTGGAAAGGGGTTTGTCATGCGTAAGATCCAGTCGCTGCTGTTGGGCGGACTTAGCATTCTGGGCGTGAGCGTCGCTTTTTCCAACGCGGCGCAGGCACAAATCGAAGTTGCTCCGGTCAAGGAAGCCGAGCTCGCTTGCGAGCAGGCCCTCAAGATCGGCACGATCGAGGCGCTCGAGGACTATTTGCACCGTTATCCGAACGCGCCGACGGCTTGCAAGGCGCTGGCCCTCAACAGCCTGGCGCAGTTTTCGGCAGATGGCGGCAGCAACGGCAACGGCGACGGTGGACACCGCTACGGCGGTTAAACACCAGCGGCCTCTTCCGACTCATCAGATCGCCAGCTCAGGTGGCCGCGGTTTCCTCTGACCGCGGCTTGGTCGTTTTCGCGACGTATTCGGCGTAGCGGTCCGAGGATTTCATCCAGCCAAGTTCCACGAGCTGCGCGCTGTCGCCGCGATAGTGGACAGACCGGCTGTTTCGAAGCGACAATTTCGGATCGCGTTCCAGTGCTTCCATGTAGGCAGCGCGCTCCTCAAGCGTCTTTTCCTTGAGTTGCGCATTCTCGCCCAGGGAAGATGCCGATTTCTGCTGAAAGCCCCAGATGAATTTGAAATGCAGCAGCGCGATGCGAAGTTCGCTGAAACGAACCTCGCTGATCGTATGTTGCGCCGCATGGTAGTGCGTGCTCCTGCCCCATCGCACGATCGGCACCTTGGTCAGGCACGGAGGGAAAGTCTGCTTGAACCGGCCGTGCCAGAAGGCACGTTCCCTCACGCCGCCGAACATCTGCTCGGGCGGATAAAGACCGTCGCGCGCGCGCAGCCACCCAGGCTCCGGATCGAAATAAGGCGACGCCTCGACAAGAGGGCTTTTGCCGTCATAGCTGCATTCCGCCAGCGGCCCGTCGGCATACATGTCGATCATCGAGCCGATCACAGCCTCGGCGCCGGTCGAGTCCAGATAGCCGCAAAGCCGGCGCAGGTTCACACGCTCGAAATCGGGATAGACGAGCAGTTCGTCGGCATCGACCGATAGGCACCAGTGGCCGGAGCCGAACACGCGCATCAGCGTGTTGATCCATCGCGGCGGAGTGATGTTCTCCGCGAAATGCGACCCTTCGGTGTGAAAGCAATGGCTGTCCGGCTGCGCCAGTATCAGCTCACGCGTTCCATCCGTTGAGCCGTTGTCCAGGAAGAAGAAGCGGTCGACGCCGAGGCTGCGATAGTGATCGAGAAGATGCGGCAGCAACGTCGCTTCGTTGCGCAGTCCCACAAAGCACAGGATCTCGCCTTTGCTCACATCGATAGGCCGATCGTCCAGCCTTTCGAGGTGTTTTGGAGACCGATGGATGGGCATCCGAGCGTTGATCCGGGTTACGCGAATGCGGGTGCGATATGGGTAAGCCGATTATCCCCGCGAGACAATTATCAAAGTGTTATCCTACTCTTTGCAAGACTGTCTCGACCCGCTGCGGCTGATGATCGAGGGGGACTGATTGAGCATTGGTTCTAAGGCAGGCGCGATTGCTGCGCGCAAGCGACAGGCAAGCCAGAAGCCCCGGAATGTGTGTGTCGTCTCGGAGGTCGCGTTCGGCTCGACGGTGGCCGCCGATCCCGGCTCGGCGACCTACGCGCTGGCGCAGCATCTGGCGAAGATCGGTGACACGGTCACGCTGCTATGGGTGGCAAACCCACTCGGCAGCCAACCCGACGAGCAGGAGATCGCGAGGCTCGCCAAATGGTGCTTCGATAATTTCCTGGTGCGGCTCGAACTGCTGCCGTCATCGCCCGAATTGCTGCGCGGAATGGAGTCGAGCGACAAGAATTCTGTAGCCGTCTATCATTACCTCAAGCAGAACGCTTTCGACGTCGTCTATTTTTCGCTCGAGGGCGGACTGGCGCACTTCCCGACCGTCGCCAAGCGCACGGGGGTGTTTCCCGATCCTCCCGTGCTCGTGGTGCTCGCGCACGAGCCACTGATGTGGAAACTGGAGGCGAATGCCCGGGCGGTCGAGCGTAAGGAGCAGATGACCGTCGCGCATATGGAAAGGATGTCGGCGGAAACCTGCGACCATATCGTCGTAACCGGCCAGTCTTTGCTCGACTGGATGACCAAGGCGGGCTGGAAGCTGCCCGCCAGCCGGCACATCGCGACGCCGCTTGAGCCTGAGGAGTGGCGTTCGGACTTCACCCTCGACCGCTACAGGCCACGAGACCGGCCGACTGCGGAAGTGGTGCACTTTTCAGGCACGGAAGCGCGCAGCGGACTGACGCTGTTCTGCGACGCGCTCGATCGCCTGGCCGACGCCAGCGTGACCGACATCGCCGTGACGGTCGTCGGAGCGTTTGGGCATGTGCTCGGCGAGCACTCGGGCGGCATGATCGTTCGGCGGGCTCGACAATGGCCGTTCAAACTGAAGCTCCTGCCCATCCGGGACGTGCCGGAAATCTTCCGTTACCTACGGCAGAGTCGTGCGCTGGTGGCAATCACCCATTCGGCCGCGCAACTTCCGCTGGATGTCGTGGCGTGCCTCGACGAGGAGATTCCGTTCATCGCGACGGATGTCGGCAGCGTGCGTGACCTGCTCCATCCGAAATCCGCCGACGCCGTCATGATGGAGGCGTCGCCTTCCGGGATCGCGGCCAAGATCGCTTCAACGCTGGAGAGCCCCTCGTTCCGCCCTGCAAAGCCGCTGCAGAACCGCGACGCACGCGAAAAGGCCTGGAGCAAGCTGCACGCCAAACTGTGCCGGCAGCCCGGCAAGGCCGCCGGCCGCGGCCGAGGCGCTCTGCCGCTCGTTTCGATCATCACGGCGCATTACAATCGGGCGCGCCTGCTGCCGCAGGCGATTGCCTCGGTTCGGCGCCAGGACTACCCCAACATCGAATTGATCGTCGTCGATGACGGCAGCACGGATCCGGAGGCAATCGAGCTGCTGGCGGAACTGGAGCCCGAATTCAAGCGGCGCGGCTGGCGCATCATCCGGCAGAAGAATGGTTTCCTCGGCAAGGCACGCAACACCGGAATTCGAGCCGCGAAGGGTTCGTTGATCCTGTTCCTGGATGACGACAACGCACTGTTTCCGAATGCGGTCAGCACATTCGTCGCCGGTGTGCAAAAGTCCGGCGCCGACATCTGCACGACCTTTGCCAAGTGGCTCAATGAGCCCTTCGTGCCGCCGGACACCAAAAGCGGCTATATGCTCTATTTTCCGGTCGGCGGCCCTCCGGACATCGCTCTGATCACCAATCCCTATGGCGATGCCAATGCGATGTTCCGGCGTGAGGTGTTCGACAAGGTAGGGTACCTCAACGAGGAGCGCGGCTTTTCGGCGAGCGACTGGGAGTTCTTCCTGCGCGCCGATCTGGCAGGTCTCACGATCGTCACGATCCCGGAGCCGCTCTACTGGTACCGCTCCTCGCCGACGGGCATGAACCGGAATGCAGAATGGCTGAGGAACCGCAGGCCGATCATCAATGTGTTCCGAAAGCACAAATTCGCGCACACCGACATGTTCGTGCAGCTTGGCATCAGCTCGAACACCGCCGATCATGAAAAGGAACTCAACCTCTGGAACCTGGAACTGCGCGTCAAGGATGATCGTTATCTGCGGCTAAGCTCGGCCCCCGCCAATTCCACCGACGCGATGCAGTTGCTGGCCGAGATTGCGGCGCGCGAAGGCAGGCCCGATACGGCGATTTCGCTTCTCGCCCATTCCGGGCGATCGGACTTCACGCTGGGTGTCGTCGACCTGCTCGACGCGACGGCCGAGGACACCGTGCCGGAACTGTATTCCGCGCTTCAGCGCGAGCGATACCTCCCGGCCGAGGTCCTGCGCCTTGCCCATGTCGGCTCGTATCCGGATGCCGATCCCGATCTGTTGACCTATGTCGAACAATCGCCGGACCAACTGTTCGTCCAGGCCAAGGGCAATATTGTCTCAATGGCTTTGCTGAAGGGCGTCTGCCCACCCGGCACAGTCGGCGCGGATTGCTGGGTCTACCTCGACGAAGCATTGACCGGGCCGGCGCAGTTTCAGATCGCGATCGTCGATGCGGAAAACCGGACTTTCAGCGATCTCGCTCGGCTCCTCGAAAATGGCGATGGAAGCGGCTGGGCCGATGTCAGCCGCCCGCATGAACCCCGCGAGATCATGGCGAGCGTCGACACGCCGGCATCAGCCAGGCGCGATTTGCTGCTTGCCGTCAGATGTGGCGGCAATCGGCCCGACGCGCCGGTGCTCGGCGGTTTTTCAAGCATCAAGATCCGCAGTGTCGTCTCGCCCGACGCGAGGCGCCCACGCCTCAACGCGCCGCAATCGCGCCAACGCACGCGGCGGCTGACAGGCGAGGAACTGAAGCATTCGACGCTCGTGACGAATTATCCCTCCGAACTGCCGTTGCTTCTCGTCGCTGGCGACAATGGCGGCATATTCCTGCGGCCGAGCACGCATGGCCCGGTCGTAGCCGCGCTCAACGCCGCTTTTCCGGCATTTGCCAGGAGCGCCATCGCGACGGTGGAGATGGCCCACGAGGAGGCGTCGCCGTTCGAGTTCGCCATGGCTCTCGGCAGGCCGGAGGAAAAACTCGTTTGGAACCGCGACGCTCCCGTCGGCGCCTTGGCGTTCTCCGGATGGACACGGGTTTCGAAACCTTTCGAGCTGCATGACCTGAAGGTTTCCATCCGGGAAATCGATCGCAAATGGCTGACGATCTATCTGGCGATCCGGCTGCCGCGCGGTTCGAAACCCATGCCGTCCAACGCCTTCTGGCGCAAGCTGTTGCTCGTGTGGGATTGAGGCGGGCGAGGCAGTCGCGCGAACGTTACTTGGCAGCACCAAGAACTGCGGTAATAGACGGGGTCGTCCTGGGGAGGTATCTTGAAGATGAAGTCTGTATTCAGCCTCATCCTGGCGATTTTTATCGTCGCTGGCAGCGCGGCTTCGTTCAAAGCGACCGCCCAGGAACGTGACGTCGGGCCGAAATGCACCCAATGGAATTCGTACCGTGTCCTGTTCAAGAAGGGCGAAGGAAAGATTTCGGACGAAACCGCCAATTCGCTGGCGGCGTTCCTGAAAGACAGCGGGCGCGATTGCGGCTACAGGCTTTACGCGACGGCGAGCAAAGAAGGCAATTACACCAAGGCCGATGGCATAGCCGGCCGCAGGCTCGACGCGACCAAGGATTTTCTCAAGACGCAAGGTGTGAAACCCGAAATGGTGCTGGCGCTTTCGCACTGGGTCGATGACAGCGCCGCGGATACGAAACAGGCGCGGAGTGCGATTCTGTACGCGCTTCCGAAGCAAGGAATCTCCTGCCGGCAGTATGAGAAAAGGAGTCCTCTGCAGGTCCCCATGTTCTTCGACAGCCAGTCTCTTGTGATTTCGCCGCAGGTCAAAAGTGACCTCGAGAAATTTGCCACCAGCATCAAAGACACGCGCTGCAACGTGGAATTGACAGCGATGGCAGCGAAGGAATTCACCGGCGCGAACACCGCGAAGACGAACAAGGACCTGGCCAAGCAGCGCGTCAAGGCGATCATGGACATCCTAACCGCCGCCGGCATCGACAGCGACCGGCTCATCGACACGCATGTGGACTATGTCGGCGACAAGAAGCCGAACACCGCCAAGAATCGTCTGGCCACGGCGTCGCTGATGTAGCGCGCCGGCCGCCGGCGCAACGCCGGTACAACGTGCCGCGCGACGCTCACGCCGCGGCGCGCCAGGCGCCGGGCGCAAGTCCCTTGATCGCCTTGAACACCCTGGTGAGATGGCTCTGGTCGGCGAAGCCGGTCGCCGCGGCGATCTCGGCCAGCGGCATGTCGGTTTTGATCAGCGCCGAGGCGGCGCGGATACGGCGGTCGCGCAGATATTGTCCAGGCGTCATGCCGGCGGCGCGGTGGAAATCGCGGATGACCTGGAAGCGGGTGACCCCGGCCGTCGCCGCCAATCGAGCGAGATCGAAGCCGGCAGAAAGATCTTCGGCAATCAGCTCGCCATAGAGGCGGAAGCGCTGCGCCGTTTCACCGCCATCCGAAGCGCGATCGCGGACCTTGCGGTCGCCGAAGCGGCTGGCCAGTTCGCGCAGCGCCATGAGCATGGCCGCTTCCTGCTCGAGCTTCCCGGCCAGGCGATGCGCCTTCACGAAGGCCCACGCCAGTTCCGGCGCCTCGACAATGCCCTCGCTGAACATCGGCAATCGCGACTGCTCGATATCCTCGGCGATCTCGGCCATCAGCGCGACGTCGGGATAGCAGGTGCGGTAGGCCCAGCCGGCGGGAGCGCCTTTCTCGCCGTCATGCGGCTCTTCCGGATTGACGATGATGATCGAGCCCGCCGGCGCCAGATGCTGGCGGCGGCCGATCCTCAGCTTCTCGACGCCGGCCACCACGACGCCGAACACCCAGGTCGGATGCGTGTGCAGCGCGTAGGCATGGTCGCGGTAGCGGGCGGCGAGCATTTCCAGGCCGCCAAGGCCCTCATGCCTGGTCAGCCTTGCTGCTTCGCGCTCCCTTTGCTCGCCGGCATCGCTCATGGCCAGCAGCCTTTCTTGAAACCGTCCTGCCCGTCAATCCCGTTCAAGACGGAAGCCGAAGGCATCGGCAACATCGCCGCAATCGAGAGCGGAGACACGACGATGCAGAACAACGACAGGATAGCGGCGATCGTGCCGGAGGTGATCGGCTGGCGGCAGGCGATCCACGCCAATCCGGAGCTCGGCTTTGCCGAGCACGAGACAGCGGCTTTCGTCGCGGCGAAGCTGAAGGAATTCGGCCTTGCGGTTCACACCGATGTCAGCGCCACCACCGCGGTGGCGCTGACATCGGTGTGAACC
>NZ_RZSC01000469.1:0-4721 GCF_003998155.1 Mesorhizobium sp. M1E.F.Ca.ET.063.01.1.1 | reverse complement strand
CCCCTCATTGCCCTGCCGGGCATTTCTCCCCGTATAGCGACGGCGTCTTTCTCCCCCGTCGCTATACGGGGAGAAATGCCCGGCAGGGCAATGAGGGGCAGCGCCGACTTTTCTCAGCTATTGTCACGGCTCACCGCGCGTATTTATCCGCCTTGCGATTGCCGAGCAGCAGCTTGCGTTCGAGATGCGCGCGGAGCTCGCCGTAATAGGCGGTGAGGAAGGCCTTTGAATCGACCGGCTCGACCTTTGCGCCGATCTTGCGGCCGATCGTTTCCGCCACCGCTTTCATCGCGAAATAGTCGTCGCGGCGCAGCACTTCCTCCAGCTTGTGCAGTTCGGCGATGCCATAGGCATCGAGCTGCGCGGCGCTGAACTGGAAGCGGGCCGCGATCGGGTCCTTGCGTAGCGAAAGATCCTCGACCAGCGCCACTTTCGGCGCCTCGACCACCCAGGTACCGGCAAGCAGGTCGCCGATCCTTAAGCGATCGCGGTTGAACAGCGGAAACAGCGAGAACAGCAGCGCCCACACCAGGCCGAAGATGGTCGACAGCGTATCGGCAACGCCGGCGCCGCCGCGCGCGGCAAGGATAGACAGCGGCAGGAACACCTCGATCTCGCGCATCAGGTTGCGCGCGATGACCTGGTCGAGGGTAAGGCCCGCGCCGCTGCGCGAGGCGACGCGGACTCCCACCATCCGTTTGCCGGGCGTCGCCGCCCGTCGTCCTGCCTCGAAGGCGATGAAATAGACGTTGCGCAGCAGGAAGATGAAGATGATCCAGACGATGAAGAGCGGCTCCGCGTCCTGCATGCCAAGCCCGCCCAGGCCGAAGATCGCGACAAGACTGACCACGACCGCGGCGGTGATGATGATCACCACGTCGAGCAGGAATCCCGAAGCCCGCGTGCCGGCATCCGCCAGCCTCACGCGCAGGTCCACGCCCTCCGGGGTGACCAGCGGGCGCACCAGCGCGGCGGGGTTCCTAGCCGTTGCCATGCCGCACCATCCGGAACAGATAGAAATAGCAGATCCAGAGCGTCAGCATGCCGCCGCCGATCGAATAACGGGCGACGTCGCCGGTGATCGTCTGCCGGCCGATGCCTTCGAGCAGGCCGGCAAACAGCAGCATCACCGCCACACCGACCATGGCGGTTGCCGCCACGCGCCCGGCTTGCGCGGCCGCCGCCATGCGCGTCAACTCGCCGGGAAAGGCGATGCTGGTGCCGATGCGCATGCCGGCAGCACCCGCGATCGCGATCGCGAACAGCTCCGTCGTGCCGTGGATCGACAGCCAGCCGCCGAGCTCGAAGCCGAGCCCCTTGGCCGCATAGACTTGGAACAGCGCGCCGAGCATGCAGCCGTTCATCAGAATGATCAGCACGCTCGGCACCGCGAAGGCGAAGCCGAGCGCGAAAGCAAGGATCGAGACTTGCGTGTTGTGGGTGAAGAGATAGGCGGCGAAGCCCGAGAGGAAATGGCCGCCGCCATCGCCATAAAGCACGCTGCGCAACATCTCCGCAGACGAATCCGGATTGCGCCCGCCGGCCAGGCTCGGCGCGATGATGGCGTCGTACCAGCGCTTGTCGGGGGCGACGAGCCAATAGCCGGCGATCGCGCCAATCACCGTCAGGGCGACCGACGTCCACACCTCGCGCCACAGGTCGCGGATCGCCGCCGGCCAGTCGTGCAGGAAGAAGTCGCCGATGCGTGTTCTCAGTGAGCGTCGCGCGCCATAGAGGTAGAAATAGCCGCGCAGGCAGAGCGCTTCGAGATAGGCGATCAGCGCGCTGTCGAGCGAGGTCGCGCGGGCCACCGAGAGCGAGGACAGCGCCGAGCGGTAGAGCAGCGGCAGCGACAGAAGCTCGTCTTCCGACAGCGCGCGCGGCGCGCGTTTCTCGACGCGTGCAAGCAGCGCCTCGAACGCCTTCCAGTCGGCCTCGCGCTCCTGGCGGAAGCTTGCCAGCGACTGGCGCACCGCGTCGGTGCCGGCACGCAGCGTCATAAGAGGTTCTCCTCCTTGAGCTGGATATAGCGCTCGACCAGCGCCGGACCGAGCCGCCGGTGGTCGGCCTCGATGACATGCGCGCCAAGCAGCCGCAGCTTGCCGATGACCACCTGCCGCTGCCTGAGCAGGTCGCCGGCAGTCACCGCGCGGGCGACGTCCTCAGGCGCCGCCGGGGCCATGTCGGCCAACGTCTCCAGCTCGACGTCCTTCATCAGCATGAACAGCACCAGATGCCGCTCGGTCAGCCGGCCGACGGTGCGCAGCATCAATTCGGCGCTGATCGGGTCGACGAAATCGGTGAAGACGATAACCAGCGAGCGCCGGTCGAGCTTCGCGGCAAGGGTGGTCAGTGCCAGCGTGAAATTGGTCTCCTCTGTCGAATAGTCGATCTCGGCCGCGCGCTTCTGGATCATCGAAAAGCTCGGCGAGCCGCGCACCGCGCCGCTCGAGACGCGCGGTCTGGCGTCGAAGGAAAACAGGCTGACGAGGTCGCCGCCCTTGAGCGCAATGAAGGCTGACAGCAACGCCGCCGTCACTGCACGGTCGACCTTCGGCACGCCGTCGACCGGCTCGCACATCAGCCGGCCGCTATCGATGGCTAAAACGATGTTGTTGTTTTCCTCGATCCGGAACTCGCGCGCCAGCAGCTTGCCGTGGCGAGCGCTGCGCTTCCAGTCGATCATGCGCCGGCCCATGCCGGGCTGATAGTCCTTCAGCGCCTCGAACTCGCGGCCCTGGCCGGCGCGCTTCTGCGCGTGGCCGTCGGCGAGGGCGGAGCGCTGCAGCAGCGTGATCGCCTCGTCGCGCGCGCGGCTGACGTCCGGCAACACCGCTATCTTGCGGTCCATCGGCAGCACGACCTGGTTCCAGATCAGCCCGAACGGTCCCTGCCAGCGCAGCCACAGCCGGTCGAAGCTGGCGATGCCGCGTCTGACCGCATCGAATTCGAGATCGAGCGTGCCATTCGCCGGCAGCGCGCCGCCCGTACCGTTGACAGGCGAAAGCCGCTGGTCGTGCCCGACGCGCACCTGCAGCCGGCGCGGCCTTGCGCCGAGCCCGGCCGCTATGTGCAGCGTGAAACGGCCGCCGACGCCGACCTGCGGCGGCGCGGTCAGCGTCGCGCTGAGCGAGGCACGTCCGCGCCCGGCCGCGGCGTCGACCGCCAGGAAGGCAAGCAGCGCGCAGATCCACAACAGACCGAGATACCAGACAGAGGGCAGCGCGAGCGCGATCAGGAAGGCGGGGGTCGCCCCCGCCGCCGCTGCCCACACCGCTCGGCCGCTCGGATAGATCAACGCGGCGCTTCCGTCTGGTCGACGAGGTCGGAAACGATCTGCTCGACCAGCCGTCCGTCGATCTGCGCCGCCGGCGAGAGGATGACGCGGTGGCGCAGCGCCGGCACGGCCAGCGCCTTGACGTCGTCGGGGATAACATAGTTGCGGCCGTCGAGCGCCGCCCTGGCGCGCGCGGCGCGAGCCAGCATGGCTCCCGCGCGCGGGCTGGCGCCGACTTCGAGGTCCGGGCTTTCGCGCGTGCCGCGCACCAGCGCCGCGATGTAGCCGACGACGTCGTCGACCAGTGTGACGTCGCCCACCGTGGCAAGCGCCGCTTCGAGCGTCTTGCGGTCGGTCCGCGCCTTGATGCCGTATTGCCCGATGTCGTGCGAGGCGGAGCCACCACCATGATGGATGATGATGGCGCGCTCTTCCTGCGCATCCGGATAGCTCACCCGGTGCTTGAACAGGAAGCGGTCGAGCTGGGCTTCGGGCAGCGGATAGACGCCCTGATGCTCGATCGGGTTCTGCGTCGCCACCACCATGAAATTCTTGCCGAGCGAATGCGTCGTGCCGTCGAAGGTGACGGCATGCTCCTGCATGGCTTCGAGCAGGGCCGCTTGCGTCTTCGGCGGCGTGCGGTTGATTTCGTCGGCGAGCAGCAGGTCGCAGAAGATCGGGCCGCGCGTCAGCGTGAATTGCCCGCTCTGAAAATTGTAGATATTGGAGCCGACGATGTCGCCGGGCATCAGGTCGGGCGTGAACTGGATGCGTCCATAGGAGACGCCGAGCGCCTGCGCGAAGCAGCGCGCCGTCATGGTCTTGGCGGTGCCCGGCGGCCCTTCGAGCAATATGTGCCCGCCGGCGAACAGCGCCGTCAGCATCAGATCGACCGTGTCGTGCTGACCGGTGATCGCCTTCGCCACTTCTTCCCTGATCGCGCTCGCCAGGGTCTTAACTTCATCGACGTTCACCGAGCCTCCTTGCCGTCCAGTCATGTAGCTTCTCCGCTGCTTCATGCATTCCGGCCAAACTGTTGGAATCGTTCGCGGCCTTGAAACGCGCGGTGAAGCCGTGCGCTTCGCTTTTGTCGCGGGAATCCAGCCAGCGGTCGACCGCTTCGCCCTGCAGCCCGTGCGGGGCGCCAAGCAGCGCGGCGGCGCGGTGCCGCATTAGCGACGCGTAACGGTCGCCGAGCCCCTGCAGCCGCCCGGCGCGCTTCAACAGCATCGCGGTGGTGTCGACCAGCGCCCGCTTGCCGAAGGCAATGGCGCGCCCTTCGGCGCGCGGCGGCCCGAACCGGCCAAGGCCGTGCAGGAAGGCGAGCGCTGCCGCCACCAGCACCGATAGCGTCAACGCCAGGAAAGGCGGCTCGATGAGCAGCTTGGCAAGATCGTAGTTCTGGCCGATGCCGTGCAGCGTCAGGTCGAACATGACAGCGCCC
>NZ_RZSC01000468.1:0-4721 GCF_003998155.1 Mesorhizobium sp. M1E.F.Ca.ET.063.01.1.1 | reverse complement strand
GGTCGATCTGGACCGGCGGCTGGGCGATCTCCGACGAAGCGTTCGCGATTACCGCCTCCGCGTTCGACAATCCCGACTGGGCCGATGTCGTGCTGCATTCCTATCGGGTGCGCTGGGGGCTCGCCGAGCCCGACCCGTCATGCGCGGCTCTGGAAGCTCGGCTGCGGGGCGATCCGGCGATCCGTGTTCCGACGCTCGTGCTTCACGGCGAAGCCGATCCATGCAACGCGCCTGCCACGTCCGAAGGCAGGGAGGCGCTGTTCGACAACGGCTACCGGCGGCATGTACTTCCGGGCATCGGGCATTTCCCCCAGCGGGAAGCATCCGATGCCGTCCTGCGTCATCTGCTGCCATTCCTCACATCGGCGATAGGAATGCCAGCGCCATGAGCGAGGTCTCACCAATCATGCCGTCCCTTCCGGGCTTCGGGCCGCGCATCCGGGTCTCGTCGAGTTTCCCGTCCGTCACACGCGCGGAGGAACCTCGACCGGGCTGGTCATCCACGAGCGATACGCACCGGAAAATCCGGCGTTGCGCGAGGAGTTGCTGCGCCACCTGATGGGCGTTCCGCTTGCCGGCGACAGTCCCGGCTATCGTCAGATCGCGGGATTGGGGCGTGGCCCTGCGACCAGCAACAAGGTCTTCTTCGCCGACATGGCTTGCCAACGAGCGGCTAAAACTTCTGCGTCGGGGATCCCAGGTTTGAAATTTCCGCCGACTGCCGCCAAGATGCGGACCAAATCGCTAGCGGAGAGGCGCTGATGTCTGACCTAGCCCATATCACCGCCGCCATCTTCAAGCGCGCCGGCAAGGCCAAGCGCTTCGTCGTCGCCATTGCCGGCCCGCCGGGAGCCGGCAAGTCGACGATATCGGGCAGGCTGCATGAACTGCTGCCGGAGGGCGCATCGGAAGTCGTGCCGATGGACGGCTTCCATTATGACGACATCCTGCTCGACCGCCGTGGCCTGCGCGCGCGAAAAGGCGCGCCGGAAACCTTCGACTTCGCCGGCTTCGAGACGCTTTTGAAGCGCATCCGCTCCGGCGAGCCGGACATCGCCATTCCGGTCTTCGACCGCAGCTTGGAATTGTCGCGCGCGGCGGCCGAAGTCATCGGCGCCGATACCAAGTTCATCCTGGTCGAGGGCAACTATCTGCTGCTCGACGAGGAGCCGTGGTCGCGGCTTGCGCCTTTGTTCGATTTCACCATCTTCGTCGACGTGCCGCGGGGCGAGCTCGAGCGCCGCCTGATGGAGCGCTGGCGCGGCCATGGCAAGTCCGACGAGGACGCGCGCGCCTGGATCGCCTCCAACGACATGCCGAATATCGAGCGCGTGCTGGCGCATCGCCGGCAGGCCGATCTGGTGATTGGTTAACCTGCTCAATTTTCACTATTTTTGGACGGGAACCTTAAGACTTACAGGTCGTTATGGCCGATATCCCGATTGTCCGGCGCTGAGGCAATTCCAGGAAAGGTGCGCAGCGGTTTTCCGTCCGGAATTGCGCAAAAAAAACGGAGCCGTCTGATGGCAACCAAGACCAGAAAACCCGCGCCCGCGAGAAGCAGGGCCAATCAATCCAAAGCGACGCAATCGAGGGCCGGCGCCGCACCGGCGACCGCCGAGCGCTCCAAGGACGCCAAACCGGCCTTCGGCAAGGCTGCTCCCAAGAAAGTGGTGCACGGTGCAGCGCACAAGGCCGCCGCGAAACCGCATAAGCCGGTGGCGAAGTCGGGCCCGATCCGCACTGTCGCAAGCGTTGCGACCGGCGCGGTGGTGGCCACCGCCCGGCTTGCCGCATCCGTGCTCGGCCGAGGCCGCGCAAAGGCCAAAACGAAGTAGGGGCCTGCGCCTCAACCCCTTGCCGGGATGGTCAAGCCCCTCTGCACGGCCGGCCGTGCAAGGCCTCGCTCCAGCCATGCCGCGACGGTCGGAAAATCGTCGAAGCCGACGAGGTCGCGCGCTTCGTAGAAGCCGATCAGGTTGCGCACCCAGCCAAGCATCGAGACGTCGGCGATGGTGTATTCGTCATCCATGATCCATTGCCGGCCCTTGAGCCGCGTTTCCAAAACGCCGATCAGCCGCCGCGACTCGTCGCGATAGCGTTCCAGCGGCCGCTTGTCGGCGATCTCGCGCCCGGCGAACTTGTTGAAGAAGCCGACCTGCCCGAAGATCGGGCCGATCGCGGCCATCTGGAAGAACACCCACTGGATCGTCTCGTAGCGGCGGATGGGATCGGCCGGGATGAGCTTGCCGGTCTTGTCGCTGAGATAGAGCAGGATGGCGCCGGATTCGAACAACCCGATCGGCTTTCCGTCGGGCCCATTCGGGTCGATGATCGCCGGTATCTTGCCGTTCGGGTTGAGCGACAGGAATTCCGGCGTCCAGCTCTCGTTCTTGCCGATGTCGATATAGTGCGGCTCGTAGGGCAGGCCGATCTCCTCCAGCGCGATCGAGATCTTCACCCCGTTGGGCGTCGTGGAGGAATAGAGCTGCAGGAGGTCTGGTTTTTTGGCCGGCCAGCGCTTGGTTATCGGAAAGGCGGACAGGTCGGTCATCGGGAGGCTCCGGGTGCGGATTGGCGCCGAATGGCGGGCGTGGCGGGTGGCAAGAATTAGGACCCTGACCCCTCGGGATCAATATGCCGGTGAGCGGCTTGCCGTGCACGGACAGTCAACCAGGCAATTCCCCCGGGATGGAAACGCGTTCGGGCGGATGGCTGACGGTTGTATCAGATCGCCTTGAAGCCCAGCACCGCATTGGTGCCGCCGAAGGCAAAACTGTTGCTGAGGGCTACGCGCACCTTGCGTTCGCGCGCCACATTCGGCGTCACGTCGAGATCGCATTCGGGATCCGGCTCACGGAAATTCGCCGTCGGCGGCACGATGCCATTGCGGATCGCCATGACACAGGCGATCAGCTCCAGCCCGCCCGACGCGCCGAGGCAATGCGCGTGCATCGACTTGGTCGAGGACACCGAGAGCGCACGCGCATGCTCCCCGAAGACGCGCTTGATCGCCGCCGTCTCGATCTGGTCGTTGGCCTTGGTGCCGGTGCCATGCGCGTTGAGATAGTCGACATCCTCGGGGTTGAGCCCGGCATCCACCAGGCAGAAGCGCATCGCCGCTTCCGGCCCCTCGATCGTCGGCGCGACGATGTCGGAGGCGTCGGCCGAGAGGCCCACGCCGGCGACCTCGGCAAGGATAGTGGCGCCGCGCGCCACGGCGTGATCGTAGCTCTCCAGCACCGCCATGCCGGCGCCTTCGCCGAGCGACAGGCCCTGGCGGTCGGCCGAGAACGGCCGGCAGGTATCGGGCGAAAGCACCCTCAGCGCTTCCCAGCCCTTGAGCACGCCCCATACCAGCGGCGCTTCGGTGCCGCCGGCGACCATGACGTCGGCGCGGCCGAGCCGGATCTGATCGACCGCCGAGGCAATGGCGTGATTGGCCGAGGAGCAGGCGGAGGTGACCCCGAACACCGGCCCGCGCAGGCCGAGATTCATGCTCACCTGGCCGGCGGCCGCACCCGGCATCACCTTCGGCACGGTGAAGATGGCCGCGCGGTTGCGTCCCTCGATCAGGATCGCGCGGTAGTTTTCCTCGATCGTTTCGAAGCCGGCGACGCCGATGCCGACGACGGCGCCCATCCTGTAGGTATTGTCGGCATGGGCGACCAGCCCGGACTGCCGCATCGCTTCCCGCGCGGCAATCACCGCCAGGAGGCTGAAACGGTCCATCGACACCACCTGCTTGCGGTCGATGCCGTGATCGGGCAACTCCTTGATCTCGCAGCCGACCTTGACCTTCAGGTCATGCAGCGACGGATTGTCGATCGGGCCGATTGCCGAGCGGCCGGCGCGCATTGCGTCCCAGATCGCCGGCACATCGCTGCCGAGCCCGCATATCCCGCCAATGCCGGTGATGACGACGCGCTTCAGCATGCAATCAGGCTTTTTTCGCGATCAATTCGCGAACCGCCTCGACCATGTCGCCGACGTTCTTGAGGTTGCTCCAGGCATCGACCGTGTTCATCTCTATCTCGATGCCGTACTTCTCCTCGAGATCGAAGATGATCTCGGTCAACTCCAGCGAATGGATGCCAAGCGTGTTGAGATCGGTGCTGGTGGTGATTTCCTCGCCGCCAGTCTCGGCATGAGCCTTGATCTTTTCGATGATTTCAGTCGTTAGCTGGTCAGCCATTCGGTTCCTTCCCCTGTCGTTTCCCGACGCCAACTGATCAGCGCCCCTTCGTCCCCGGATTCACAAACGTCGGCGCCCCCTATCTCGCCAGGCATCGCGTAACCGATCCAAGGTGGCTCCCTCTATAGAAACGGAAACGATGTCAAGCAACAAGCTATATATCGACAAAGCCACCGGAGTGCTTAACGTTGGCGCCGTGAACATGATCGACCCTACCTTGGCTTCCCAGCCTGCCGCCCAACGTGTTGCAGGGCGAGGCAGGCTTTTCTGCGGCAGAGCTGGTGGCCGGACCCGGCTCCGGCGTCTTTATCAGGACGGATCGGCCAAGATTCGCATGCCGGCGGTGCACGGCGATCCGCTCGAGGCCGTGCTGATCAACACGGCCGGCGGCTTGACCGGCGGCGACCGGCTTGGCTGGGAGATCGAGGTCGGTGAGGGCGCCTCGGCATCCGCGGCAAGCTTCACATCGAGCGTCCTGACAAAGGCCGCCCGGTCAAAAACGATGGTTTCCTGCGGCAGCCATGCG
>NZ_RZSC01000467.1:0-4723 GCF_003998155.1 Mesorhizobium sp. M1E.F.Ca.ET.063.01.1.1 | reverse complement strand
CGTTGCAAGCAGGCGCGCGGCGGCGGCCGTGTCGCGGATCGAGAAAATGACCGCCGCAAAACGCATATCCGAAGAGACCCCCGCCGAGAGACCGAAGCGTGAGGCAAATGCGTCGGGCGCCATGATGCTCAGGATGGCGTTGGGCAACTCAACCTTGTCGCCCGCTTCCACCCTCTTGCCGGCAGCGGTGGACACCAGCCCGGCCTGGCTCGAAGGCCTGTCGCTGACCGCGACGATCTCGACGATGCCGGTCGCCCCATTGGCGTGAGCCTGCAGCGCGGTGCGGTCGATGTTCGGCGCGTTGATGCGCTCGCAGGCGAAGAGGAATGCGTCCGTTGCCTCCCTGCCGGTCGCGAATGCCAGTTTGAACGACGCCATATCGCTTTTCCCGCCCGCGTCGGTGAAGGCGCGCGAAAAGCTCAGCGTATCTCCCGCCGACACTCCCGCCTCGACATAGCGCGCGTGGGCGGCATCGGCATCGGCCGTGCCGAAAACGATAGCGGAAAAACCCTCGTCGCCGAGCTTGTTGCGGTAAAGGCGGTCGCGCGCGACGAAGACGTTGCCTTCGCCTATCGCCCTCACCGCCGTTTGCTCATCGCTGATGGCCAGCGGCTCCAGATAGGTTCCATCGGCGAGAAAAACACAAGCGTTCTCGGTTCCGAAAGGATGGACGCCGGTTGGCGCAACGATAAAGCCGAGCGACGAGAGGCGCTGCCTCGCGACCTCGAGGCTCCGTGTGGGCAGAACCAAATGGTCGAGCGGGTGGGTCGAAGTTTCGATCATGCCGGCGCGGTTTGCCTCATTCCGGGAACGGGTTCAAGGCCCGGCGTCAGCGAAGCGACTGGCCGCTGGTTCAGGCGGCGGCCACGACGTCCGCCGAATAGCGCAGTTCGCGCAACGGCTTCACCCTGCTGGTCGTCTCCGCATAGATCGGATGTGCCTTATAGGCAGCGAGGGCTGCCTCGTCCTCAAATTCAGCATAGACGACCACATCGATCGCGTTGGAGAACAGATCGACCTTGGTGTTGAGCGTCACCTCGAAATGTTTCGAGTGCGGGATATGGCCCAGTGCCTGCAGGCCGGACCGCACGGCCCCCACATCTTCCTTGCGCCTGACGCTGAAGAAAACGATGTGCCGGATCAATCCAGCCTCCTTGATCGACAGGTGAGCGCGTTTTTGTGGGAGCGGGGCCGTCGCGTCAACCGGCAACGATGTCGCGCCCTGCAGTCGAGACGGCAGCGCCGGCCTCAGGCTGCTCCGGTGACGTAGCGCACGATGCGCGACATCTCCCTGACGGTCGCATCGAGGTAGCGGCCCTGATTGTAGAGGCCGTCCCAGATCAGGAAGAAGGTGATGGCGACGATGACGATCACATAACGCATGGCTAAAGCTAACGCATGTCTCCGGCCGGAACCAGAGAGCCTTGGCGGCAATTGTCCGAGGGCACTGCTTTTTGTGCTTCATGCGCCTTCCCGGCAGTTTTGATGCCTCACCCTCGGCGGGCGATGCCTGCGGAGCCGCGACATGAAGAGCCGCAGCGTGCGACCACAAAAACTCCTTATGCGACCTTCCGGCGCGCCGGTGGATATGGATTCGGCCCTGCCGCGCTTCAAAGCGCGATGCGGTATTTGGCAAATCCCGCCTCGCCCTCGCCCGCCGGCTCGATCTTCAGCGACTTCACCTGATCGATGAAGTCCTTCGCCCTGGGGCCGGTCTCGAAGACGACGCTGGTTCCAGACAACGGCGCGAACGACCAGTTGCCGTCCGCCGACGGGTTGATCGTGCCTTCGCTGACGATGTAGCGCACGATCACGTCGCGATTGGTGTCCGGCGCCTCGTAAATGATCTTGGAAGCGTTGATGTCGGGGAAATTGCCGCCGCCGCCGGCGCGGTAGTTGTTGGTGGCGACCACGAATTTCGCCGCCGGATCGATCGGTTTGCCGTCGAATTGAAGGTCGACGATGCGGCTTGAGCCGGCGTTGGCCACGCCGCCCTTTGAATCGTATTTCGGCGGCTGCGACAGGTCGATCCTGTAGGTGACGCCGTCGATGACGTCGAAATTGTAGGACGGGAAATCGGTGTTGATCAGCGGCTCGTCCGCCTTGCCGGCCTCGATCCTGTTGAAGATGCCCGCCGACATCTCCAGCCATTCCTTGACTTCGGCGCCGGTGATTTCGACCGCCCGCACCGTGTTGGGATAAAGATAGAGATCGGCGACGTTCTTGATGGCGACATCGCCCACCGGAACGTCGGTGTAGTAGTCTGCGCCATTGCGTCCGCCGGCCTTGAAGGGTGCGGCCGCTGAGAGCAGCGGCACATCCTTCCACTGCGTGCTCTTCAATATGTCCTTCAGGTACCAGCTCTGCGCCTGGTTGACGATCTGCACCGAGGGATCGTCGGCGACCAGCGCGAAATAGGAATAGAGCGGCGCGGAGGTCTTGCCGACGGGGCGGCGGACATAGGCGAGTGTCGCCTCGTGATCCTGCTCGAGCGCGGCGATGATGCGCTTGTCGTCGCCGACCGTCGCCTTGTTCTTGTTGTCGACGCGCTCATAGATCGGCCGCGCTTCGGAGGTCGCCGAGACGACACGCCATTTCGAGCCGTCGCGCTCCAGCAGCAGGTCGATCAAGCCCATATGCGAGCCCCAGAAGCCGCCCATCACCGCCGGCTTGCCCTGCAGCGTGCCTTTCTCGGTGTCGACGCCATCGAGCGCCTGAAAATCCTTCTTGCCGGGGAAGACGAGATGCTGGTGGCCGGTGAAGACCGCATCGATCCCCTCGACGCCGGCGACGAAGAACGAGGCATTCTCCATCATGTCGCCTTGCTTGACGTCGATGCCGGAATGCGAGAGCGCAATGACGATGTCGGCGCCCTCCTCCCTGATCTGCGGCACCCAGGCCTTGGCCGCTTCGACGATGTCGCGCGTCTTGACGCTGCCTTCGAGGTTCTTCAGGTCCCAGACCATGATCTGCGGCGGCACGAAGCCGATGACGCCGATCCTGATCGGCTGCTCGGCGCCGGACCCGTCCTTGATCTTCTTGTCGAGGATGACATAGGGCTTGAGGTAGAGCTTGTCGTCGCGCGGGTTGGCGGCAAGCGCGGTGCCGCGGATCAGGTTCGCGCAGACGAAGGGGAAATTGGCGCCGGCCAGCACCTTGTCCATGAAGGACAAGCCGTAATTGAATTCGTGGTTGCCGAGCGTCGAGCATTCATAACCGAGCAGGTTCATGCCCTTCATGATCGGATGCAGGTCGCCGTCCTTCAGGCCTTTCTCGTAGGCGACGTAGTCGCCCATCGGATTGCCCTGCAAAAGGTCGCCATTGTCGATCAGCATCGAATTGGCGGCTTCCTTGCGCACCGCCTCGATCAGCGAAGCCGTCCGCGACAGGCCCATCGTGTCGTTCGCTTTGTCGGCGTAATAATCATAGGGCAGCAGGTTCACATGGATGTCGGTCGTCTCCATGATCCTGAGGTGCGCCTGATTGGCCTGAGCACGGACGGAAAACGGGTGCAACATGATCAGCGCCCCGCTGGCGGCGGCGCCGGCCAGCAGCGAACGGCGAGTGACGAGCGGTTGTGACATTGCTTCCTCCTCTTCGACAACGCGACAACCCCTGCCCCTGGGTTCGGAACATGGCGCTGAAGGCACTTTGAGTCCACGTCTGTTGGAAGCCTGTTGATCACGACAAGGTGACGCGTCGATGAAACAGGCTTGGCGGGCAATCAGCGCTTGTCGTCGTCGCCCTGGGTGATCAGCCGGGCGCTGCGCTGCCCTGTGAGATATATCCATAGCCAGCTAAGCGAAACCGCGAGCCTGTTGCGGAAATCGATCAGGAAATAGATGTGGGCGATGCCCCAAAGCCACCAGGCGAGCCAGCCGGTGAGCTTGATCCAGCCGAAGTCGATCGCAGCGGCGCGCTTGCCGATCGTCGCCAGATCGCCATCATGCCGGTAGCGGAACGGTCGCGGCGCCGTATCGCCGGCAAGCCGCGCCTTGATGGTCGCGGCGACATGCTGGCCCTGCTGCTTGGCCGCGGGGGCGACGCCCGGCACCGGCTTTCCATCCGGCCGCAACAGATGCGCCGTGTCGCCGATGACGAAGATGTCCGGGCCGCCCGGCACGGTGAGATCGGGCTCGACCAGCACCCTGCCGGCCCGGTCGGCCGACGCTCCCAGCCATTCCGCTGCCGGGGAAGCGGCGACGCCGGCCGCCCACAGGATGGTCCTTGCCGGCAAATGAGTGTCGCCGAAGACGACGCCTTCGGCATCCAGTTGCGTGACGGCATGGCCGAGCTCGACCGTCACGCCAAGCCGCTCCAGCGCTTTCCGCGCATAGGCTGAGAGCTCCGGCGCGAAATTGGCGAGTATCCGGTCGCCGGCTTCGATCAGCACCACGCGCGCCTGCCGCGTATCGATGTTGCGGAATTCGCCACGCAGCGTGTCGTGCGCGAGCTCGACAATGGTGCCGGCAAGCTCCACGCCGGTTGGCCCGCCGCCGACGAGGACCAGCGTCAGCAATGCCTGGCGCGTGGCCGGATCGGTCTCTCGCTCTGCCTGCTCGAAGGCAAGCAGGATGCGGCGCCGGATTTCGGTGGCGTCCTCGAGCGTCTTCAGTCCGGGCGCGAAAGGCTCCCATTCGTCGTGGCCGAAATAGGCGTGGCGCGCGCCGGTGGCGAGCACCAGCGTGTCGTAGGCGACGGCGCTGCCATCATCGAGCAATAC
>NZ_RZSC01000466.1:0-4729 GCF_003998155.1 Mesorhizobium sp. M1E.F.Ca.ET.063.01.1.1 | reverse complement strand
GCGAAATGCCGCGCATCTGCGTCATCTCGTAAGGACGGGGCCGGCCGCCTATCCAGCGCGGCTTGGCGTGGGCGACGACGCGGTCGCCGACAGCGAACCTTGTCACGCCCTCGCCGAGCGCGACGATCTCGCCGGCGCCGTCGGCAACCGGGATGAGCGGGAAGACCGGTCCGGGGTAGTTGCCGCTCGCCACCGCGACATCGACGAAATTCAGGCTCGCCGCGCGCTGGCGGATCAGCACCTCGCCGCGCTGCGGTTCGGGTGTGGCGACGCTGGCGGTGCGGAAAGCGTCCAGCCTGGGTTGGGTCAGTTCGATGGCTTTCATGGTTCACTCCGTGGGTGGCCGTTTGGTGGTTGAGTGAACCTAGCTGCTGCGCTATTTCTCGATAATCCTTGGTCTCTGCATTTGAGTATTGCAAATCATGCAGCAATCCCATGAACCGGCGGCCCTTGCGGAAATGGCGGCGTTCGCGGCTGTCGCCGAGGCGC
The DNA here is from genome assembly GCF_003998155.1 of Mesorhizobium sp. M1E.F.Ca.ET.063.01.1.1. Lineage (NCBI taxonomy): Bacteria > Pseudomonadati > Pseudomonadota > Alphaproteobacteria > Hyphomicrobiales > Phyllobacteriaceae > Mesorhizobium > Mesorhizobium sp. M1E.F.Ca.ET.063.01.1.1. The sequence continues at coordinate 4,240 of NZ_RZSC01000466.1, read as the reverse complement.
GCTCCTTCACCAGGGCAGCGGCGCGGGTCGGGCGCGACGCGACCATCCTGTCGCGCCGCCTGCAATCGCTGGAAGAGCGGCTGGGGGTGCGGCTGCTGCACCGCACGACGCGCAGCGTGTCGCTGACCGAGGCGGGTGCGGAATTCCTGGTGCGCGTACGCGCCATCCTCGCCTCGGTCGACGAGGCGGAAGCCGCCGCCTCCGCGCATGCCGGCGGCGGGCCGCGCGGGCTGCTGAGGCTGGCGCTGCCCGGCACGTTCGGGCGCATGTGGGTAGCCCCGTTCCTGCCCCAGTTCCTCGCCGAGTTCCCGAATGTGCGCATCGAAGCCGAATTCTCCAACCGCTTCGCCGATCTCGTCGCCGAGAATTTCGACGTTGCCGTGCGGCTGGGCAGCCTGGAGGACTCGCGCCTGGTGGCGCGCAAGGTGGCGACGCGGCGCCGGCTGCTCTGCGCCTCCCCCTCCTACCTCGCCCGAAGGGGTCGGCCGGAGACGCCGCAGGCGCTGCTGGAACATTCCTGTCTCGGCTTCACCGGCTTCCAGACCTTTCCGGCCTGGGAGATGACCGACCGCGAAGGCCGGCGCGTGCGCGTCGAGGTTTCGGGGCCGCTGGTCAGCGACGACGCCGAGGTGCTGGTCGAGGCCGCCGTGCAGGGGGTCGGCCTGATGATGAGCACGGACTGGCTGGTCGGGCGCGAGCTCGCCGACGGCCGGCTGGTGCCGATCCTGGAAGACTGGACGCTGGCCGACGAGGGCGCGGTCTATGTCGTCATGCCCTCGGCCAAGGGCCAGGCCGCCAAGACCCGCGCCTTCGCCGACTGGATCGGCAAGCGATTTTCGCCGGAACCGCCCTGGCGGCGGTGAAGCTGCCAATCTCCCCCCTTGCGGGGGAGATGGCCGGCAGGCCAGAGGGGGTCGTCTCACATGGAGCTCCGGCGCCCTGTCGCAACGAAGAAGAAGTTGGCGCTCCACGCGCGGCGCCCCCCTCTGTCGCCTTCGGCGACATCTCCCCCTCAAGGGGGGAGATTACCCGCCCTTCCCCTGCCCCTTCAGGAACTGGCTGAGCAAATCCACCGGCAGCGGGAAGACAACCGTCGAGGAGCGCTCGCCGGCGATGTCGTGCAGGGCCTCGAAATAGCGCAGTTGCATGGCCTGCGGCTCGGCCGCCAGCATGCGGCCGGCCTCGACGAGCTTTGCCGCGGCCTGCTGCTCGCCGTCGGCGTTGATGACCTTGGCGCGCCGCAGCCGCTCCGCCTCGGCCTGCTTGGCGATGGCGCGGATCATGCTCTCGTTCAAGTCGACATGCTTGATCTCGACATTGGAGACCTTGATGCCCCAGGCGTCGGTGCGCTGGTCGAGGATCTCCTGGATGTCGCTGTTGAGCCTGTCGCGCTCGGCCAGCATCTCGTCGAGCTCGTGCTTGCCGAGCACCGAGCGCAGCGTGGTCTGCGCAAGCTGGTTGGTGGCGGTCATGAAATCCTCGACCTGGATGATGGCCCGCTCGGCGTCGACGATGCGGAAATAGAGCACGGCGTTGACCTTCACCGAAACGTTGTCGCGCGAGATGACGTCCTGCGGCGGCACATCCTGCACCACCACGCGCAGGTCCACCCGTACCATCTGCTGGATGAAGGGAACGAGCAGGATGAGCCCTGGCCCCTTGACCCCGGTGAAGCGGCCGAGCGTGAAGACCACGCCGCGCTGATATTCCCTCAGGATGCGGATGGCCGCCGACAGGAACATGATCACCAGCAGCGCAAGGACCAGATAGGCGACATAACCGACCGTCATTGTTTTGCTCCGTCGTTTCCTGCCCCGTCGTAACCTGCACCACGCCGCCGCACCGTCAGCACGAGGTCGCTGACGGCGGTCACCTCTGCGCGATCTCCCGGCGCGATCGGCCCATCGGCCTCCGCCCGCCAGCGTTCGCCGAGCGCCAGCACATGGCCCTCGCCGCCTTCCCAGTCGAGGATCTGCACCGGCAGGCCGCGCATGGCCTCGCCGCCGACGCGCGGCGGATTGCGCCGCGCCGCCCAGAGGTAGCTGCCGGCAAGCAGCGCGAGCCCCAGCGTCAGCGCCGTGGCCGGGCCGATGACCACCCACGATATGGCGAAGCCGGGCCCCTCGACCTTGAGCAGCATGGCCGCACCGAGCAGGAACGCGGCCGCGCCTCCGACCCCCAGCACCACCGTCGGATTGAAGGCCTCGACGATGAGGAAGGCGACGCCGAGCAGCATCAGGACGAGCCCGGTATAGTTGATCGGCAGCAGATCGAGGGCATAGAGGGCGAGCACGATGCAGATGGCGCCGATGACGCCGGGCGCCACCGCGCCGGGACTCGTGACCTCGAAGACGATGCCGTAGAAGCCGACCAGCATCAGGAGGACGGCGACATTCGGATCGGTGATGACGCCGAGAAGCCGGATGAACCAGCCGGGATCCAGCATCTCGACAGCCAAGCCCTTTGTCGCCAGCACTTCCTTCTTGCCGGCCACGTCGACGGTGCGGCCGTCGGCCAGTTGCAAAAGCTCGGTCGTGTCGCGGGCGACGAAGTCGATGACATGTTCCTGCAGCGCAGCACTTGCCGAAAGGCTCGCCGCCTCGCGCACGGCCTTCTCGCCCCAGTCGCCGTTTCGCCCGCGCAGCTCGGCGAGCGAGCGGATCAGCGCCACCGCGTCATTGGTCACCTTGGCCATCATCGCGTCGCCCGGCGGCCGCCCGCTGTCCTTGCCGTCCTTGTCAGGGACCCCGTCCTTGCCAGGGGCAATGTCCTTCTCGCCGCCGGGAAGCGAGGGCAGCCCGCCGAGTTCGACCGGCGTCGCCGCGCCCAGATTGGTGCCGGGCGCCATCGCCGCGACATGGGTGGCGTAGAGAATATAGGTTCCTGCACTCGCCGCATGGCCGCCGGCCGGCGCGACATAGCCGAGAACCGGAACCGGAGAGGCCAGGATGTCGGCGATCATCTCGCGCATCGAGGTGACCAGGCCGCCAGGCGTGTCGAGCTGAAGGATGAGGACCGCAGCGTTGCGCTCGGCCGCGGCCTTGAGCGCCTCCTTGAGCTGGCGTGAGCTCGCCGGGCCGCTGGCGCCGTCGATCGCGATGCTGAGAGCGATCCTCTCCGCCGCCATTCCGGCCGAGGAGAAGGGGAAAAGAACCGCCGCGGCCACGAAGGCCGCTGCTACGAAGGCCACCCGCGCGAGTTTCACGCTCAAAGCTCCTTAGATTCAATATGGGGTTGTGCCGGGGCAAGTCCAATGAGCTGCTGATCTCCCCCCTTGAGGGGGAGATGTCGCCGAAGGCGACAGAGGGGGTCGCTGCGCATGGAACGCCAACCTCAATCTGCCGCAGCAGGCCGAGCCCAGTCGGACCGACCCCCTCTGGCCTGCCGGCCATCTCCCCCTCGAGGGGGGAGATTACGCGCTCGCCCGCTTTCGCCTACTCACGATTCCACGGCAATTTCGACGCGGGTTCCAACGCTGGCTCCCTCGCCCATCCTGCATTGTCCCCATCGACCGCGCGACCAAGCGCGCCCGCAACCAATGGAGACGACAATGACGACTTTGGATCGAACCACTCGCGAAACCGGCCGGGCTGGCCTTAGCCTGTCCGGCCTCGTCGGCCGCGCGCTCAGCCTGGCCTATCGCGCCATGAAGATGCGCAGCGAGCGCGCCGCGCTGCAGGCCATGCCGGACTTTGTGCTGAAGGACATCGGCATCAGCCGCTCGCAGATAGAGTACTCCGTGCGCTACAGACAATTCGACACGGATGAGTGACGGCCGCTTCGGCGGCCGGAACGGCTCGAAGGCCTGTCAAAAGCCCCGGCATTGCCGGGGTTTTCGCGTTTGGCCCTGCCCGCCGACCGGCTTCCCGGGCGTTGGATTCCGGTGGCGGACGCTCGTCTCAAATGGAATGTCCAACGCAATTTCCACGGTAGGCGTATCAAAAATTCCACGCTGGCACCCACTCTCGTTCAAACGCTCGACCGCCAAAGAAAAGCGTCACGGCAACCAAGCCGCAAACAACCCTGGGAGTAGAGAAATGCAACCCAACACCAAACCTGCACGCGTTCCACTCAACGGCGTCGACACGCCGAACCTGATTGCGACGATCAATTTCGTGGCCGGCCAGCCGGAGCTGGCGAAGTTCCAGTTCCGCGCCCATAACGAATGGATCGAAGGCACCCACAGCAAGAGCGTGATGCACGGCTTCTTCGGCGCCGGCCAGGAGCAGAAGCATGAAAA
>NZ_RZSC01000465.1:0-4731 GCF_003998155.1 Mesorhizobium sp. M1E.F.Ca.ET.063.01.1.1 | reverse complement strand
CCCCGATAGAGGTCGGCCGCTGCCGCGAGGCTTGTGCCTTCATCGGCCTGACAGTTCCGGTCGAAAATCCAGATGTCGGCCTCGTCGGCATTCGCCGCCAGCCAGATGGTGTCGGCACTGCCTTCGATGCGAATGGCTTCGTCGCCGGTGGACGGAAACAGCCGCCTGATGTCGACCAGAGCCTGGCGCAGGCTGTTTCGCGCCTGCTGCTCGCCGCTGCCGGCCCACAGCATCGCCGCCACCCTCTCGCGGCGAAGGCCCTTGGGCCCGGCCAGAACGAGCGCGGCAAAGAGCAGCGACGTCTTGCGCGTCGCGAAGTGCAGAGGTTGCCCGCCTGCGAAGACAACCTCGATGCCGCCAAGCAATCGGATGCGCACTCCTGCCCCCGTGAAAAAAGCCATGGGCAGAATATCACGTCCCGCCACCGACTTAACGACGATTTAGCGCGGTTTTTCCTACGGTTTCACGCTTGGATGAACATTGGCAAAGCGCGCCGGTGGGACATTGCCCTCGTGAGTTCGAACGAGGGAGAATGACAATGACCTACATCAGCCTCAGGACCTTCCAGCCGACCACCCGCCGTGCCGGCACGCTCGCGGCCAATATCGCGACGATCTTCGTCGGGCTCCGGCGCCGGTACCAGGATGCCATGCAGCGCAGGGCTTTGGCCGGCTTGTCGATGTCGGAACTGAAGGATTTCGGGTATCCGGCCGATGAAGCTCCCGCCGATGTCGCGGCTCGCGGCCGCCGCCCGCTGCGGTGAACCGTCACTTTTCCTGGAATCAGGCCAGCGGCGCGCCGGGTAGATAAAGGGCGATCGGCCGTATCTCGTAGACCGCGGTGGGATTGACGCGCTTGAGATCGCGCGCCGCCGCGATCGCCTCGTCCTGGTCCGCGCAATCCAGCACATAGAGGCCGAGCAACTGCTCCTTTGTCTCGGTAAAGGGACCGTCGATCACCATGCCGTCGCCCGGACCGCGCAGCGTGACCGCTTTAGCGGTCTCGCCCAGCCTTGCCGCCGGCCCCAGCTTGCCGGCGCGCGTCAGCCTGTCGTTGATCTCGAGCAGGTCTTTCATGAGGGCTGCATCCTCGTCGGGCGTCCAGGACTGGACGGTCTCTTCGACGTGATAGGCAAGGATCGCATAGAACATGGAGCGGTTTCCTCGTGCATGACCCCGAAAATCGGAATCGATTTTTGCTTTGCTGACCTTCGGTTCGGAAAGGATCATCCACCAAATTGAAGTGCTGCAGCGTCCTTTGCGCAAGAGGACGCGCGGCGCTGTAGAGAGCGGCCGCACTATCACAAGGATGGCGAGGCCGATCCAGTCCCGACGGCAGTCGGGAAAACGCCTCCTGACTCAAGCTGCCAGCGGCAGGCACAGCTCCGTCAGCAGGCCACCGGCGGGATGGTTGGAAAGGCTGATCTCGCCGCCGGCGCCGCGAGCGATGTTGCGGGCTATGGTGAGGCCGAGACCCAGGCCGCCGGTCTCGCGGTTGCGCGACTGTTCGAGGCGCACGAAGGAAGCGAACACCTGATCCAGCTTTGCCTGCGGGATGCCCGGCCCCTCGTCGCGGATGGTGAGCAAAATCGTATCACCCGACCGTCGCACGCCGATATGCGCCTTCTTGCCATAGGTGACCGCGTTCTGGACGAGATTGGTGATGCAGCGGCGCAGCGCCACCGGCCGCGCGATGCAGATCAGGCCGCGCGAAGGTGTGGCGTCTTCGTCGAAGGAAGCATCCTCGAACATGTCGGCGACGGATTCCACCAGCGACCAGAAATCGATCCGCTCGGCCTTTTCCTCCGTGACCTCGAATTTGGCGAAGTCGATCACCGAACTGGCGATGCTTTCGATGTCGGCGAGGTCATGCGCAAGGGCTTCGCGAGCGGCTGATTTGCGCAGCAACTCGAGACGCAGCCGCATCCTGGTCAGCGGCGTGCGCAGATCATGCGCAAGTGCTGCCGCCAGGTGTTCGCGGTCCTCGACATAGTCGCGCAGGCGCATCTGCATGGCGTTGACCGCTTTCGCCGCGGCACGGATCTCGCGGCTGCCGCTCTCGGCGATCGGCGGGCTTTTCAGGTCGTTGCCGATGCGGTTCACCGCGGTCTCCATCATGCGGTAAGGCGCCGTCAGCCGGCGCAGCGACCAGATCGACATGACCACGATCAATCCCGCTATCAGCGAATAGAGCGGCAGGCTGTCCCAACTCAGGATCGGCCCCGCCGGCGTGATCGGCTCGGTGAAGTTCAGCCATTGGCCGTCGGAAAAGCGCAGCGACGCCGTCAGCTTGTCGCTCTGCGCAAAGTCCGCGGCCAGCACCAGAAGATCGCGCTCGACCTGGCCGACATCCCTGTTCATCACCTGGCCGTCCGGGACATCGGCTTCCTGCGTTGCCGGATCGCGCCGCACGCGCGCGTCGGTGATGCCGAACTTGGACAGGCGGCCGACCAGAATGTCCTCCAGCTCGGCAAGCTGGTCGTCGCCGGCAATCGAGGAGGTGACGGCAGGAGTGTCCGAAACGGTCAGCGCATAGGTGGCATTGAACAGGCCGGATGCGGTCGCCTTGCGCTCCTCGGGCGTGGCGTCATGCATCAGCTGCACCAGCGAATAGGCGCGGTCGTTCAGCCGGTAGAGATCAACCACATCGTTGGCGGCAGCGCGGTCGCGCGCCACGATATAGAGCGTCGCGACCTGGCTGATCATCAGGCTGGCGATGACGATGAGCAGCACCCAGACCGGCAGGGTTTGCGGCAGGAAGCGTCTCATTCGGAGGTCGTTTCGGGCAGAAACTGATAGCCGCCGCTGCGCACGGTCAGAATCAGCTTCGGCGTCTTCGGGTCGTCTTCCATCTTGCGGCGCAGGCGGCTCACCAGGATATCGACGCTGCGGTCGAAGCTGTAGCCGGTGTCGCCACCCGAAAGCTCGATGAGCTGTTCGCGGGTGAGCACGCGCTGCGCGCTCTTGACGAAGGTCTGCAGCAGATTGAACTCGGCCATCGTCAGCTCCACCCGCACGTCGTCGGGCGCCGTCAGGCGGCGGCGCGAGCAATCCATGGTCCAGCCGGCGAACCGGTAGATCTGCTTGGCGGCGGGCCGGCGCGGCTCGGCGGTGCCGTTGCGCCTCAGAACAGCGCGGATGCGGGCGAGCAACTCGCGCGGATCGAAGGGTTTCGGCACATAGTCATCCGCGCCCATCTCGAGGCCGACGACGCGGTCCGTCGTCTCGGTCACCGCGGTCAGCATGATGATCGGTGTGGTGTAATTGGCGCGGATCTCGCGGCAAAGCTCCAGCCCGCTTTTTCCCGGCAGCATCACGTCCAGCACGATGAGGTCGACCTGCACGCGGCGCAGGATCGCCTCCATCTCGGCGCCGTCGGCGGCCACCGTCGTGCGCAGTCCCCGCTTCTGGAAGAATTCCTGAAGCAGGTCCCGTATGCCCTTGTCGTCATCGACGATCAGTATGTGCGCGTCGGATTTCACGAGAACCCCGCGATTGCTGTAGTCAAGCCGTCCTTCGGTGATCACCCACACGATAGAATTCGGGCCACATGTTGGCCAGCGGCGACGATTTGGGAAGAGCTGGCTTCCCCAGAAACAATTCAGAAACAAAATTCTACAGTTGGGAAAAACTCGTGAAAAAAATCAAGGGCATAACCGGTGTCGTGGCGGTCAGGTCATCGGCTGCGACGCAAGTTTCCGGAGTAACGGGCAAGACCAATGCAGAGGTTCTGGATCAGCTTGATGGGTGCTTTGCTCAGCATGTCGCTCATCACAGCCGCGGTCGGAGCCTCCAACGCAAAGGTGACGTCGCTGACCCGGGCCGAGCGCTGCACCAACCTCAGCCGTCAAGTTGACGAAGCCCTCGAAACCCATGCCGCGGCAACGCAGGTCACCGCGGCGAAGGCACTTCAAAGAAAGGGAAACCGGTTCTGCGCCGCCAAGAAACAGGCACAGGGCATCCGGATGCTCGCAAATGCTTTGAAGCTGCTTGGAGTGACACCGATCGACCCGGTTCAGTGACGCTCACCTTCCTCGACCCGCATGAAAAGGAAATGAAGCCATGAAGAAGTCCATTCTCTCCGCCACCGGTCTCGCCGTCGCTCTCGCCTTCGCGATGCCGTCTCTCGGCAACGCCGCCGCCACGACGACCGCTGCTCCGGCTGCTTCGACCACGACCACCGCTCCGGCTGACAGCACGGCAAAGCCGCCCGTGAAGAAAGTCGCCGCGAAGAAGCACAAGAAGGCTTCGAAGAAGAAGGTCGTCAAGAAGACCGACAAGAAGGATGCTCCGAAGACCTGATCCGGGTCTCGGCACCTTACCTTACAAAACCGCTCCAGCCGGTTTCGGCTGGGGCGGTTTCTGGCGACCGAAGCCGACACCCCCGGCAGCTTCCGCCGCGAAAGCTTGATCCTTAACCCGATCGCAATGCCGGTGTCGTAGGACAATCCGCATGAGGAAGCGGTTTTCGTCCCTGATGCGTTCGCTGACGCTCGGCGGCCTGGTTGCCACCGCGGCGGCAAGAGCGCTTATCATCTTCACAGCCAGCCCGGTGCCGGATCCCGCCAGCGGCAGGACCGAGCCGGAGCTTTTCGCGCCGGTAATCTCGTCGAGCTTCGACTACATCACGCCGGCACAGAGCTGGATCCTGATCGTGCTCACCGGCGCAACGCTGGTCGGCTTCGCCGCCTGGATAGTCACCGCGTTCATGGAGCGTGGTTCCGACATGGAC